>NZ_JBHUQE010000025.1:0-38977 GCF_042687825.1 Sedimentitalea sediminis
AACCGATTTGTGCAACAAGGCCACCTGAACCTATAGTTCGCCGCGGCGGCCCGTTCCAACGCTGGGTAACGAACACCCAGGGTGACAGCGCGGGCGACATAGGAAAACAGGAACGCGATCCACAGCCCGTGATTGCCATGATCCGGCACCAGGATCAGCACAGTTGCGACAAAGGCGGCGGTGGACAGGATCGCCATGTTGCGCATGTCCGCCGTGCGGGTGGCCCCGATGAAAGCGCCGTCCAGCATCCAGCTGGGCATGCCCAGCAGCGGCACCAGCAGCATATAGGGCAGATAGGCGCGCGCCTCGATCCGTACCTCGGGTGCTGTGGCCATCAGATCGACGATGGCGCCGCCGAACTGGCCAAAGACCAACGCCAGAACGACCGCCCCCACCCCGGCCCAGAACGACGCCAGAACCAGCCTGCGGCGCAATCGCGCAACGCTGGCCGCCCCGACCGCCTGCCCGACCAGCGCCTCGGCGGAAAAGGCAAAGCCATCCAGCGCATAGGCGGTGATCTGGATGAATTGCAGCAGGACCTGGTTGGCCGCCAGTGTGACGTCGCCAAAGCCCGCGCCGAGAAACAGGAAGGACACGAAAATGCCCATCAGCATCAGCGAGCGGATCAGGATGTCGGAATTCACCACCAGCAGGCGGCGCCAACGGGCGCGGTCGAACAGGCGCGCCCACTGGCGCCCGGCCGGGTCGGCAAAGGCCCTGCGGCAGAGCCACAAGGCCAATGCAAGGCCGCACCATTCAGCCAGAAATGTCGCCCAGGCAACGCCGTTCACGCCCCAGTCGAGCCCCAGCACGAACCACAGGTCCAGCAAAACGTTCAGCCCGTTCATCCACAGCTGCAACAGCAGCACTGACCGGGTGCGTTCAAGCGCGATCAGCCAGCCGGTGAGACCGAAGATCGAGATTGCCGCGGGGGCCGACCAGACCCGGATCGCCATGTAGCCGCGCGCCAGTTCCTCGACCTCGGCCGAAGCCGGCGACAGCCGGAAGGCGGCCCAGAACAGCGGTTGCTGCAGCAGGACCAGACAAAGGCCGCCGGCTGCCCCGATCAGGATCACCCGGATCAGCAACGCCGCGACCTCGCCCGCCTGCCCGGCGCCCTGCGCCTGGCTGGTCAGGCCGGTGGTGCCCATGCGCAGAAACCCGAAGAACCAGTAGAGCGACGAAAGGATGACCGCCCCGATCCCGACCGCTCCAATCGGAGCGGCCAGCCCGAGCTGACCCACGACGCCGGTATCCACCGCACCCAGAATCGGCACCGTCGCATTGGAAATCACGATCGGAACGGCAATTTTCAGGACCCGGGCATGGGTGACCGGCTGATGGGGGTCAGCCACCCTCCGCCGGACCCTTTGGCGGCATCAGGAAATGCCCGGTCGCCGAGGCGATCAGCTTGTGCCGGTGATCCTGCCAGGCCTCGACATGCACCGAGGCATAGCGCCGCCCGGACCGGTTGACCGTAGCGCGGGCATAAGCATCGCGCGGCAGGCCCGAACGCAGATAATCGACGGTGAAATCGATGGTCTTGGGCAGGCGCGGCAGATCGCCCGCCGCCATCTGCTCGAGATCGATCGCGCCGGATTCGATATCCGGCCACAGATAGGACCAGCTGAGCGTGATGATCGAGGTGGTTTCCAGAAACGCCGCCGTGACGCCACCATGAATGGCGGGCAGAAACGGGTTGCCGATCAGCTTTTCGTCGAAATTCAGTTGCGCCGTCAGCTCGTCGCCGCGCCGGTCGAATTCGATACCGAGAAAGCGGATATAGGGCACGCCTTGCACCAGTGCCCTGAGCGCTGCATCGCGGCGTTGCTTGACGATCTGCATCGGTTCGGGACGGGGCCGGGCCATCAGCCCTGCTCCACGGTGAACGAGCCCGAGGCCGTGGCGACCGGCCGGTCGCCATCGTCGTCGACGGCCGTGGCCCGCACAAAGGCGACCGACCGGGTGATGTGAAAGCAGGTGGCGGTGGTCCGGATGGTCTGGCCCGGTGTCGCCGCGCGCATATAGTCGATCCGCAGGTCGATGGTGGCGGTCCCGCCGGGCGCCTGGGGATGGCTCATGACCGCAGCGCCACAGCACGTGTCCATCATTGCCGAAACGGCACCGCCGTGGATCACGCCGGTCTTAGGATCGCCGATCAGGTTTTCATCATAGGGCATCGAGAATTCCGCGGTGCCGTCGCCGATGTCCGTCAGTTGCATGCCCAACGCGCGCGCATGCGGGATCGCCTCGATGAATTGTCGCGCCAATGTTGCCTTGTCCACCATGTCCGATCCTCCTGAAATGCCGTCCCAGCCTTTATGGTCGTTCCGGCAGCAAAAGGGCAAGCCCGCCGGTTGCGCTTGGCAGAGCATCGGCCTAGGTTCGACGCAAGGGGAAGAGGGTGGCATGACGGTCTCACGTTTGTCGTTCAAGGAGATGTGCGCCAGGTTCGATGTGACCCCGCGTACCTTGCGCTATTACGAATATATCGAGCTTCTGCAGCCGGACCGCGAAGGGCGCTCGCGGTTCTACGGGCCGCGCGAATGCGCCCGGATGAAGCTGATCCTGCGGGGGCGGAAATTCGGCTTTCAGCTGGAGGAAATCCGCCAGTGGCTGCTGATCTACGAGCACGAGGGCAACGAGGCCCAGATGCAGGCCTTTGTCGAAATGGCGGACAGGAAAATGCAGGAACTGCGGGAAGAGCGCGCCCAGCTGGACGCCGCAATGGACGAGTTGCAGCAGTTGCGCCGCGAAACTGCCAAGAAAGTCTCCTGAAATCATCCCTGCCGAACACGGCGAACGCGCCGGGCCTGACGCGGGTCCGGCTGCATCCCGGCCCGGCTCATGCTTGGTTCTCCGGCCAGACGCCCTGATCCCACCTCAACAGATTTGTGACGCAGCGTTCCACTTACGTAAACGTTAACTTGGTGTTGAAACTTTGCCCGATCGCCCTCACTTTGCGACTGCGAGGATGGAAACGAGAGTGGACCTGATGACCGACCAGCTGATGACAATCCGCGAAATGTGCGACGCCTTTGACGTCACGCCCAGAACCCTGCGGTTTTACGAATCCAAGGAATTGCTTTCGCCGGTGCGGCAGGGTCAAAAGCGCCTGTTCACCCGGCGCGATCGCGCCCGGCTGAAACTGATCCTGCGGGGCAAGCGGTTCGGCTTCAGCCTCGAGGAAATCCGCCAGCTGCTGGATCTGTATCATATCGGCGACCAGCAGCAGACCCAGCTGGCGCGCACCTGCGCTATCGGGCGCGAGCGTCTCGCCGACATGGAACAGCAGCGCGAAGAACTGAACCAGGCGATAGAAGAGCTGAAAAGCCAGTTGGAATGGGGCGAAAAGATCATCGCCAGTTCGTCCATCCTGAACAGGGCTGCGGAATAGCCGCCGCGTCCGCGCAGAAAATACAGACCCACACGGAGCAAAGACATGCCAAGCTATGCCGCGCCCACCAAAGACATGCAATTCATCCTGCACGACGTGCTGAAGATCACCGAGGCGGACATTCCCGGTTATGACGAGCTGGAGCGCGATTTCACCGGCGCAATCCTGGCCGAGGCCGGCAAGATCAGCTCCGAGGTGTTGACCCCGCTGAACGTGGTCGGCGACACCGAAGGCTGCAAACTGGAAAATGGTGTCGTGCGAACCCCCACCGGGTTCGGGGCGGCGCTGGATCAGATGAAGGAAGGCGGCTGGCCCGGGCTGGACATGCCCGAGGAATTCGGCGGCCAGAACATGCCTTATGTGCTGGGCACGGCGGTGGGCGAAATGTTCTCGGCCTCCAACCAGGCGTTTACCATGTATCAGGGCCTGACCCACGGTGCCGCCAGCGCGATTCTGGCGCATGGCACCGATGCACAGAAAAACACCTATCTGCCCAAGATGGTGGCCTGCGACTGGACCGGCACCATGAACCTGACCGAGCCCCATTGCGGCACCGACCTGGGCCTGATGCGCACCAAGGCGGAACCGCAGGACGACGGCAGCTATCGCATCACCGGGCAAAAAATCTTCATCTCGGCGGGCGAACACGACCTGGCCGACAACATCATTCACCTGGTGCTGGCCAAGATCACCGGCGGCCCTGAGGGGATCAAGGGCGTGTCGCTGTTCATCGTGCCCAAGTTCCTGGTCAACGAGGATGGCAGCCTGGGTGCGCGCAACGGCGTGGCCTGCGGCAATATCGAAAAGAAGATGGGCATTCACGGCAACTCGACCTGCGTGATGAACTATGATGGCGCGACCGGCTATCTGCTGGGCGAGGAACACAAGGGCATGCGCGCCATGTTCACCATGATGAACGAGGCCCGTCTGGGCGTCGGCATGCAAGGCCTGGCCCAGGCCGAGGCCGCCTATCAGAACGCGGTGATCTATGCCAGGGAACGGCTGCAGGGCCGGGCCGTGACCGGCGCCGAAAACCCCGATGGACCGGCGGACCCGTTGATCGTGCATCCGGACATTCGCCGCAGTCTGATGGATCAGAAAAGTTTCACCGAGGGCGGCCGGGCGTTTCTGTTGTGGGGGTCCACCATGATCGACCGCGCCCATCGCGGCGGCGATGCGGATGCCGACGGGCTGATCTCGCTGCTGACGCCGGTGATCAAGGGCTTTCTGACCGACAGGGGCTATGACATGACCGTGCAGGCCCAGCAGGTCTACGGCGGCCATGGCTATATCGAGGAATGGGGCATGTCGCAGTTCACCCGCGACGCCCGGATCGCGATGATCTACGAGGGCGCCAACGGCGTGCAGGCGCTGGATCTGGTGGGCCGCAAGCTGGCGCAGGACGGCGGCAAGCACGTGATGGCGTTTTTTGATCTGGTCAAGTCCTGGATCAAGGACAATGCCGGGCAGGATGCCGACTATGACCGAGACTTTCTCGACCCGCTCAAGGCAGCCTCAAAGGATCTGCAGGCCGCTGGCATGTTCTTTATACAGAACGGCATGAAAAACCCGAATGACGCGCTGGCCGGCTCGTATGATTTCATGCACATGTTCGGCCATGTCTGCCTGGGCCTGATGTGGGCACAAATGGCCAGGGCATCCCGTGACGCATTGGCGGCCGGAACCTCTGACGCGGCGTTCCACGAGACAAAGCTGACCACCGGACGCTACTACATGGCGCGGCAACTGCCGGCGACCGGCCTGCATCTGGCCCGTATTCAAAGCGGCGGTACCCAGGTGATGGCGCTGGAGGCCGACCAGTTCTGAACCCGGTCACGGTGCGGCGAACGGTGGCGCGTTCGCGTCCCTGCGCCGGGGTCCAGTGGGAAAATTGGCCCGCCCGAGCGAACCGGATTTGGGCAAGGTTCGCTGGGGCGGGGGTTGTCGTAAATCACCGCGTGACTCTCCAGCCCGCAATGCAACTTTAAGTTTTGTTAGTCCTGCTTAACAAAAGGTAAACAACTGCGGCAAAGTCTGACAAAACATTAAAATCGATGCGACGGACGTGCGGAAAAGCAACTCTGCAACCGTATCGCGTGAAATTCGACTCGGGAGGTCTGCGAGCGTATGACAATCAAACTCTACTGCTTTGGCGAAAGCGGAAACGCCTACAAGGCGGCCCTGACACTGGAACTCAGCGGACTGGAATGGGAACCGGTCTATGTCGACTTCTTCAATGGCGAGACTCGCAGCCCCGAATTTCGCGAGATCAACCCGATGGGCGAGGTTCCGGTCATGGTCGACGGCGATCTGACCCTGTCCCAGTCCGGTGCGATCCAGGACTATGTCAGCACCAAATCCTCGCAGTTGGGTCCGCACAGCGCCAATGAACGCCGCGAGATCCTGCGCTGGATCCTGTGGGACAATCATAAACTGTCCTCGGTGGCCGGACTGACCCGGTTCCTGATGAATTTCCTGCCCGAGAACAAGCGCCCCGCCGAAGTGATCGAATTCAATCAGGGCCGCCTCAAGGCGGCCTACAAGACGCTGAACGACGCCCTGGCCGGGCGGCAATGGCTGGTGGGCGACCGACTGACCATCGCCGACATCGCCTGCTGCGGATATCTCTACTATCCCGAACCGTTCGGGTTCGATCGCAAGGACTGGCCGAATATCGACGCCTGGCTGACACGCCTGTCCGAAACACCTGGGTTCAAATACCCCTATGACCTGATGCCCGGCAGCCCTGCCGACCGCACCTGAAGGAGACCGAAATGACCGAAGCCTATATCTATGACGCGCTGCGGACCCCGCGCGGCAAGGGCCGCAGGGACGGCGCGTTGCACGAAGTGACCAGTCTGCGCCTGTCCGCCCTGACCCTGAACGCGGTCAAGCAACGCAACAACCTGGACGGTCACGCCGTCGAGGACGTGATCTGGGGCAATGTCACCCAGGTAATGGAACAGGGAGGTTGCCTGGCGCGCTCGGCGGTGCTGGCTTCGGATCTGGATCAGTCGATCCCGGGGCTGGCGATCAACCGGTTCTGTGCCAGCGGCATGGAGGCGGTGAACCTGGCGGCCAACCAGGTCAAGGGCGGCGCAGGCAATGCATATATCGCCGGCGGTGTCGAGATGATGGGCCGGGTCGCCATGGGCAGCGACGGGGCGGCGATTGCGGTGGATCCGACCCTGGCCATGGACAAGTATTTCGTCCCCCAGGGGATTTCCGCCGACATCATCGCCACTGAGTATGGCTTTACCCGCGATCAGGCCGATGCGCTGGCGGTCGAATCCCAGCGCCGTGCCAAGGCGGCGTGGGATGACAACCGCTTTGCCAAATCGGTGATCACGGTGCGCGATCAGAACGGCTTGCCGCTGCTGGATCACGACGAATACATGCGGCCGCAGACAGACATGCAGAGCCTGGGCGGGCTGAACCCGGCATTCCAGATGATGGGCGAGGCGATGCCCGGTTTCGACACCATCGCGCTGATGAAGTATCCGCATCTCGAACGGATCAACCACATCCACCACGCCGGCAACAGCTCGGGCATCGTCGATGGGGCCGCGGCACTGCTGATCGGCAACAAGGAATTCGGCGAGAAATACGGCCTGACGCCCCGCGCCCGGATCAAGGCCACCGCCAAGATCGGCACCGACCCCACGATCATGCTGACCGGCCCGGTGCCGGTGACCGAGAAGATCCTGAAAGACAACGGCATGGACATCAAGGACATCGATCTTTTCGAGGTGAACGAGGCCTTTGCCAGCGTCGTCCTGCGCTTTCAGCAGGCGTTCGACGTCGACCCGGGACGGGTCAACGTCAATGGCGGCTCGATCGCAATGGGGCATCCCCTGGGAGCCACGGGCGCGATCATCATCGGCACGCTGCTGGACGAACTGGAGCGCACCGGCAAGGAAACCGGCCTGGCCACCCTGTGCATCGCATCGGGCATGGGTGCGGCCACGATCATCGAGCGCGTCTGATGCCCAGGCTCGATCTTGCCGCCATTCCGTTTCGACGGGGCTCGACCTATCCCGGCGGGTTGGCGCGGGCGGTCGATGGCCGGTCCAGTCAGCGCCTGGGCGACGCTGGTGGGTTGACCCAGTATGGTGTCAACCTGGTGTGTCTGGAACCCGGCGCGGCCTCGTCCCTGCGGCACTATCACATGCAGCAGGACGAGTTCGTCATGGTCACCCAGGGTGTCTGCACCCTGATCGACGACACCGGCGCGCAGCAGATGCTGCCCGGCGACTGCGCCGCCTTTCCCGCCGGCGTTGCCAATGGCCATCACCTGATCAACAAGACCGACGCCCCCGCCGCTTTTCTGGTGGTGGGCGCACGCACCCCGACCGAGACCGCATTTTACAGCGATATCGACATGAAGGTGACAACGGATCCCGAAGCCGGGTCCACCTTCACCCGCAAGGATGGCAGCCCGTTGACGGCTGACCAGATCGGAGAAGAGAAATGACCGATTTCACCATGAAAAAGGACGCCGACGGCGTCGCCACCATCACCTGGGACGTGCCCGGAAAATCCATGAACGTCATGTCGATGCATGGCGGGGCCGAGCTGAACGCGCTGATCGACGAAGCGCTGACCGATGACTCGGTCAAGGGGATCGTCATCACCAGCGGCAAGGACGGCTCGTTCGCCGGAGGGATGGATCTGAATGTTCTGGCCGAGATCCGCGTCAAGGCAGGCGATGATCCGGCGCAGGCGCTGTTCGATTTTACGATGAACGGCCATCACATGCTGCGCAACATCGAACTGGCCGGCATGGACCCCAAGACAAAAAAGGGCGGTAAACCGATCGCCGCCGCCCTGCCCGGCACAGCAGCGGGTATCGGCCTGGAACTGGCGCTGGCCACGCACAGGATCTTTGTCAGCGAGAACCCCAAGGCCCGTTATGGCCTGCCCGAGATTCTGCTGGGCCTGTTCCCCGGCGCTGGCGGCACCACCCGGCTGGTGCGCAAGATGGGCGCCATGGGCGCGTCACCGTATCTGCTGGAAGGCAAGATGCTGGACGCCGCCAAGGCGAAATCCGCCGGTCTGATCGACGAAGTGGTCGCCGATCCGGTGGCCGCCGCGCGCGCCTGGGTGCTGACCGCCAAGGATGCGGATATCGTGAAACCCTGGGATGCCAAGGGCTACAAGATGCCCGGCGGCGCGCCCTATCATCCGGCCGGTTTCATGACCTTTGTTGGTGCCAACGCCATGGTCAACGGCAAGACCCAAGGGGCGTTTCCGGCCGCCAAGGCGCTCTTGAGCGCCGTATACGAGGGGGCGCTGGTCGATTTCGATACCGCGCTCAGAATCGAGGCGCGTTGGTTCACTCAGGTGCTGCTGAATCCGTCATCGGCCGCCATGGTCCGGTCGCTGTTCGTCAACAAGGAGGCGCTGGAGAAAGGCGCCGTTCGTCCCAAGGACGTGGCCGACCAGCGGGTCCGGAAACTGGGGGTCCTGGGTGCGGGCATGATGGGCGCGGGCATCGCGCTGGTCAGCGCGCAGGCCGGGATCGAGGTGGTTCTGGTCGACCGCGATCAGGCCGCCGCCGACAAGGGCAAGGCCTATACCGAGACCTATCTGGACAAGGGCATCGCCCGCAAGAAGGTGACCCCGGAAAAGAAAGATGCGATGCTGTCCCGGATCACCGCCACTGCCGATCTGGACCAGTTGAAGGGCTGCGACCTGATCATTGAGGCGGTGTTCGAGGACCCCAAGGTCAAGGCGGAAATGACCCAAAAAGTCGAGGCGATCATTCCCGAGGACTGCATTTTCGCGTCCAACACCTCGACCCTGCCGATCACCGAACTGGCCAAGGCCTCGGCCCGCCCGGAGCAGTTCATCGGCATTCATTTCTTCTCGCCCGTGGAAAAGATGCTGCTGGTCGAGATCATCAAGGGCAAGCAAACCGGGCCGCGCGCCGTGGCCAAGGCGCTGGACTATGTGCGCCAGATCCGCAAGACGCCGATCGTGGTCAACGATGCGCGGTTCTTCTACTGCAACCGCTGCATCATCCCCTATTTCAACGAGGGCGCGCGCATGATCACCGAGGGTGTTGCGGCGCCGATGATCGATCATGCCGCCCGGCAGCTTGGCTTTCCGGTCGGCCCGATCCAGCTGACCGACGAGACCAGCATCGATCTGGGCGCCAAGATCGCGCGGGCCACCAAGGCGGCGATGGGCGATGCCTATCCCGAGAGCGCGGCTGACGATCTGATCTTCTGGCTTGAGGCCGAGGGGCGTCTGGGGCGCAAGGCCAAGGCCGGGTTCTTTGACTATGACGAAAAGGGCAAACGCCAGGGATACTGGCCCGGCCTGCGGCAGAAATACCCGCTGGCCGAGGTACAGCCCGATCTGATCGAGGTGCAGGAACGGCTGATGTTCATCCAGGTGCTCGAAGCGGTGCGGGCGCTGGAAGAAGGCGTGATCGAGGATATCCGCGAAGCCGATGTCGGCGCGATCCTGGCCTGGGGCTTTGCGCCTTGGTCCGGCGGTCCGCTCAGTTGGCTGGACATAATCGGCGCCCCCTACGCGGTCGAACGTTGCGATCAGTTGACGTCCACCTATGGCGATCGCTTTGCCTGCCCGCCGCTGCTGCGCGAAATGGCCGAAAAGGGTCAGACCTTCTATGGCCGGTTCGCCCCGGCAGAGCAGGCGGCCTGACCCCGATCCATGCGCAGCCAGACGGCCCGAAAAATTGACGGGCCGGCCGCCGTCTGACCCGACGCATTCTCAAGTTGGGACAAGGGTCCGTTTCAGTACGGGTTGTTGCAAGGACCAAGGCGGCGAGCGTATCGCCGCCTTTATTCACCTCCCGGTCGGCAAAGATGCGTCGAACCGATGAACCGACACGGTTGCTTGGCGGTCCCGCCGAACCGGACTGCCCCGCGTGTTGCCCTGTGACGGGCATTCCGTCCAAAAGCGCGAAAATGCTCGTTCCTGGTCGTCTCGGAAAGCCGGACCTGGCGCGTTTACGTGCCGGACGGATTGCTCATCTGCGCGGCCGTTCGGTCGACGGCCAAGGGGCTTTTCCTGCCGAGAGCTAACGGCCTGCGGCATTGCTTGCAGAACGCGGCGACGGTTTCCAAAAAATGGCGATCTCAGCGTCACGACATGTCCGCCGGCGCCTGTGCCACTGCGGGCCGACCCTGATCGTCTCAAAATGCTAAGACATAGCATTGCCGTGGCGGTTCCCGGCCCTGTCCATCAACATCCCCAAAGCCCTGCAGCTTGGCAGTGTATTCCGCCAGGGCGTCTAATTCCGGGGCGCGCTTTTGTGCCATCGCAGGTTTCGTCTTTGTGGCAACATGGCATTCAAAGGCGCGGAACGTGTCCCCGACGGCCCCAATTGCTCAAGTTTGGATATCAACCACCGCGCGGGACTTTTCGGGCCTTCGACCGAGAAGGCAGCCGGAGGGCACCGATCACGGCCACGCTTGGCAGGGCGTCCATGGCCCGGGTTGCGCCTTGTTCAATAGACCTGCCATTTGTGTTAAGGTGTTGACGCATCTGGAGGTGCTATGAGGTCGCTCGCATCCCTTTTCGCGTTTTGCCTGATGTCGGTCGGGTCAACGACCGGACCGTCCGATGCGGCCGACAGCATATTGGATGCAGTACGAGAGCGCGGCTATGTCAGGTGTTCCATCGGAAACCGGTTGGTCGGCGATACCCGTATTGGCGAGGAAGGCTATGAAGGTTTCTTCCCCGAATTCTGCAGAGGGGTCGCCCTCGCGGTTTTCGGCGATCGGAATGCCGTGCAGATGTCGCCAACATTGATTCGGGCCGGTCTGCAAAGCATCGCGGATGGCGAGGTCGACATCTACGTTTCGAATGTTACATGGACATTTTCCCGCGACATCTCGCTTCATCTGACACCCGCCGCTGTTCTCTACTATGACGGACAGGGCTTCATGTCCCATCGTGGTACGTTCGACGGTCCGCTGGCCAAAGTGCAAAAAACAACCGTCTGTGTTTCGCGGGCGACGACATCGATCGGAAATCTGCAAGATTTCGTCAAGCGACACGGGCTGAATTGGCAAATTCTGCCCTTTGAATCATCGCAAGGACGCAACGATGCCTTTTTCTCGCATCGTTGCGATCTGTTGACGACCGACCGGTTCGCATTGGCGACCATGCGGAACTCTGCCCTCGACGATCCGGACAATTATGTTCTGCATGACGAGATCATCTCAAAGGAGCCACTCGTCGCCTATGTATCCACCCGCGACATGCGATGGGCGAACATTGTTCGCTGGTCCATTTTTGCGACCCTGTTGGCCGAGGAGAAGGGCATTACCCGCGCCAATGTCAAAATACATCTCGACAGCCGCGATCCCGAAGTGCGCCGCCTGCTTGGCGTCGACAAGATGGAAAGTACCACCAAGGCGGGGCTGGCAACCGATTGGGCACGCAACGTAATCGCAGGCGTGGGGAATTACGGCGAAATCTTTGACAGATATCTCGGTCCGGGCAGTCCGATGAATATTGATCGCGGACTTAATCGCCTCTGGACCGACGGTGGTTTGATGATCAGCCCACCCTTCCGATAGGCCGGGTCGGTGGAGGGTACCCACAAGAAACCTATAGATGCGCGTCAGCGCGTTTCGACACTGCTGTTCACGATCCTTGCCGGAGTTGCGGCGCTGCTTGGCTTGGGGCTGGTTCTGATCACGATCCGGCTTTTTGAAATCCGGGGCGAACTCGATCTGCTAAGGGACACGTCGCTGCCACGTCTGATCAAGCTTTCTCAGCTGTCTCAGGATGCGTCGGCGATCAGCTCGATCGCTCCGGCACTTAGCCAGGCGCCAACCCGGTCGGAGTATGACACGTTGCTTGCACGAATTCAGGACAAGAAAGCCTCTTTGAACGCGCTGATCCGAGAGCTGGCCGGGCATTTTGAAACCCCCGAACGCATTGATGCACTGCTGCGCAGTACCGATTTGCTCATCGCCAACCTCGCGCAACTGACGGGTGCCGTGGACCATCAGATCGCCGTCGACCGGCAGCTAGAAGCTATTGCCGAGGGCTTTGAGCGAAACCTTGGATTGCTCCAAAGCATCGACGAAACGGCGGATACCGAAACCCGCGCGGTTGCGTCCCAGGCTGTTTTTCATGTCAACAGGATGATTCTGGACATGAACCGGGCGCGGCTCGCAAAGAACCGGCGCGCCGTAGATGACAGCTTTGATGCGCTGAACCGGCGTCTCTTGCTTATCACCACTGACGCTCGCCCCAGTCCTCGCGACATCAAAGCGGCGCGGGACATCGCTGCACTTTGGAACTTGTCAGGTCAGGAAATCCCGTCGAAGAAATCAACCCAACTTGCCAATGCCTTTCGGATCAAGGCCCTGGTCGAAGAGAACTCGTTGATTACGAACCGGCTTCTCAGTAGCGCCAGCAATGAGTTCTGGCGTGCCGGATCGGAGCTGGAAATGCAGATCCGACTGGTAAACGAAACGACGCGGTTCACGCTGATGGTCATTTTCGGCATGGTCCTGCTGCTGCTACTGGGCGCCTTTATGGTCCTGAGGGTGCTCAACCAGCGTGTGTTCCGGCGCCTCGAACAGATGCGGCAATCTCTGGCGCGCTTCGCCAAGGACCGCGAACACGGGCTGGCCGATACCCGCCCGGATGAAATCGGTCAGATTTCGGCTGCGATGGCGCATTACATGAGCGTCATCGACGAACGGGAAAAACAACTGGCCAAACAAACGACCGCGCTGGAGCGGCTGTCAAAACAGTTGGCAAAGTACCTCTCGCCGCAGGTCTATGACTCGATTTTCACCGGCAAACAGGAAGTCAAACTCGTCAGCAGCCGGAAAAAGTTGACAATATTCTTTTCCGATATCGTCGGATTTACCGAAACCGCCGATCGGCTCGAATCAGAGGAACTGACACAGCTCCTGAACCACTATCTCACCGAAATGTCGCAGATCGCCTTTCGTCACGGCGCCACCATCGACAAATATGTCGGCGACGCAATTCTCATCTTTTTTGGAGACCCCGAAACGCGCGGTGTCCAGGCTGACGCACTTGCCTGCGTGGCCATGGCGCTGGACATGCAAAAGCGGATGGAACAGCTTCAGGATCAGTGGCGCAAATCGGGCATCGAAAGGCCGATGACCGCCCGCATGGGTATCCATACCGGCTATTGCACGGTGGGCAATTTTGGCAGCGAAGACAGGCTGGACTACACCATTATCGGCAGCGCGGTCAATATTGCATCCCGGCTGGAAACCCTTGCGAAACCGGGCGAAATCCTGATCTCATACGAAACCTACGCCCATGTGGCGGACAAGATCGCATGCCGCGCGCGCGGCGAGATCGGCGTCAAGGGTATCGCCTATCCGGTCGCAACCTATAGCGTTCTCGACGCCCGCCAGGCTCTCGAAGGCCTTCAGAACGAGTTGCACGCGCATCACGCCCATCTTCGTCTGGACCTGAATGTCGGCCTCATGGGACCCGAGGACCGCGAGACCGCCGCTGAAAGTCTGAAAAAGGCATTGCGGTTGCTGGAACACGGCCCTCACGGGATGCAAGCACCCCAGCATGACGGAGCCCTGAAAGGCAAACGGACTGAAGAGGCCACATCTGTTCCATCGCAGGACAATCCGAGCACAAGAAAGTAACCTCTGCGCATGACACGCGGCGCCTGTCAGAACGTGTGTCAGAGGCCTTTGTGATTGCGCCTGGACCCCGTTCTTTAGGAACGCCTGCTCAACTGCCCTTTGGACATCGGTTTGGAAAGAAGCACACATCAGAAAGATACAAGTACCTGAAAAAAATGGAACTATGGCGCAGGATCAGCGCGTCTGAACACTGTAAAAGCACGTTTCCATCAGCCTTTCACGGGTTTTGCCGGGCGCGATAGGACACTGCCCGTTTTCCGATGTTTGCAACGGTCGCGGCAACGTAGGGTTTGTCGGTCGCGCCGCAGGGGCCGTACAATCGACGACTGTTCAGCGCAGGGTCGCGATTGAGTTCGGCGAACAGCGCATTGGCCCATTTTTCCCGACTTCTTTGCGGTTTCGAACAGGCGGGTCCCGGCAAGGTCGCGGATGCCTGCAGGCGGTGCCCGGGTATCCGCCGGCCCGGTGGGGCGTCCGTGCTGACCCTTGTCGGACGGGCGGCACCGCTTTGCCTGCGGTCCCGTGTGGCACAACAAAAAGGCGGCCCCGCGCAAGGCAGGGCCGCCATCGTCTTGCCGCCGCACAAGGTGGGCGGAAAAACCGGGTCGGTTTACATCATGCCGCCCATGCCGCCCATGTCGGGCATGCCGCCAGCGGGGGCTGCGCCCTCTTTCTGCGGACGGTCGGCAACCATGGCTTCGGTGGTGATCAGCAGACCGGCAACCGAGGCTGCGTCCTGCAGCGCGGTGCGCACCACCTTGGCCGGGTCGATCACGCCAAAGGCAAACATGTCGCCATATTCTTCGACCTGAGCGTTGAAGCCGAACTTGGCGTCGTCGCTTTCGCGGATCTTGCCAGCCACGACCGAACCGTCAACGCCGGCGTTCTCTGCGATCTGACGCAGCGGTGCCTCGAGCGCCTTGCGCACGATGCGGATGCCGATGTTCTGGTCGTTATTGGCGCCTTCCAGGCCTTCCAGCTTTTTGCCGGCCTGAACCAGAGCGACACCGCCGCCCACGACGATACCTTCCTGCACGGCCGCACGGGTCGCGTTCAGGGCGTCGTCGACACGGTCCTTGCGCTCTTTGACTTCGACTTCGGTCATGCCGCCGACGCGGATGACGGCCACACCGCCGGCCAGCTTGGCGACGCGTTCCTGCAGCTTTTCACGGTCGTAGTCGCTGGTGGTTTCCTCGATCTGCTGACGGATCTGGGACACGCGCGCCTCGATTTCGGCCTTTTCACCCGAACCGTCGACAACGGTGGTTTCGTCCTTGGTGATCGACACTTTCTTGGCGTTGCCCAGCATGTCGACGGTGACGTTTTCCAGCTTCATGCCCAGGTCTTCGCTGATCACCTGACCGCCGGTCAGAATGGCCAGGTCCTGCAGCATCGCCTTGCGGCGGTCGCCGAAACCGGGTGCCTTGACGGCGGCGATCTTCAGGCCGCCGCGCAGCTTGTTGACGACCAGGGTCGCCAGCGCTTCGCCTTCGACATCCTCGGCGATGATCAGCAGAGGTTTCTGCGACTGGATCACCGATTCCAGCAGCGGAACCATCGGCTGCAGCGAAGACAGTTTCTTCTCGTGCAGCAGGATCATGCAGTCTTCCAGCTCGACGGTCATCTTGTCGGCATTGGTCACGAAATAGGGCGACAGGTAGCCGCGGTCGAACTGCATGCCTTCGACGACATCGGTCTCGGTTTCCAGACCTTTGTTCTCTTCGACGGTGATCACGCCCTCGTTGCCGACCTTCTGCATCGCGTCCGCGATCTGCTGGCCGATTTCGGCTTCGCCGTTGGCCGAGATGGTGCCGACCTGAGCGACTTCGGCGCTGTCGTTGACTTCGCGCGACGCGGCTTTGATCTCTTCGACGACCTTGGCGGTGGCCAGGTCGATGCCGCGCTTCAGATCCATCGGGTTCATGCCGGCGGCAACCGATTTCAGACCTTCGCGCACGATGGCCTGGGCCAGAACGGTGGCGGTGGTGGTGCCGTCGCCGGCTTCGTCATTGGTGCGGCTGGCGACTTCTTTCACCATCTGCGCGCCCATGTTCTCGAACTTGTCTTCCAGTTCGATTTCCTTGGCAACGGTGACACCGTCCTTGGTGATGCGCGGCGCACCAAAGGATTTGTCGATCACCACGTTGCGACCTTTGGGGCCCAGGGTCACCTTGACCGCGTCGGCCAGGATATTGACACCCTTCAGCATGCGATTGCGGGCATCGGTGTCGAATTTGACGTCTTTTGCAGACATATTGCTTGTCTCCTAGTTCGTATTGTTGAGATCAGACGATCCGAGGCGTTCAGGCCGCTTTGGCGGCTGCGCTCTCTTCGATGATCCCCAGAATGTCGCTTTCTTTCATGATCAGCAGTTCTTCGCCGTCAACGGTGACTTCGGTGCCGGACCATTTGCCAAACAGGATCTTGTCGCCGTCGGTCACAGCCATCGCGATCAGCTCGCCGCTGTCCTTGCGGGCGCCCTCGCCACAGGCAACAACGATTCCTTCGGCCGGCTTTTCCTTGGCGCTGTCGGGGATGATCAGTCCGCCAGCGGTTTTTTCGTCGCTTTCCACGCGGCGCACCAGCACCCGGTCATGAAGTGGTTTGAATGCCATCTTTGCAGCTCCTTAACGCTCAAAGTTCTGTGTCTCTGGTCCGGCACTCCCTAGCCCGGACCATTAGCACTCACCTGCATCGAGTGCTAATGCCGCATAGCTAGGGAGAGCCCGAATGCAAGTCAACAGGTCTGTGAACAAAAAAAGCCCGGCAAAAACCGGGCGTCGGTCGACGCCGGCATAAGCCAGCACGCCGCTTGCGCAAGAGCCCTTCGAGGGGCGGTACGATCGGCCAAAAATCAGCTGACACGCCTTGCCGTCCGTGCGGCCCCTGGCAGAAACAAGGCCGCCCCAGCCCCCAACCGGGACAAGGGCGGCCTCCGCTCTGTGTCAGTCTTGAGGCGCCACGCCGAGTCGTCCAATTCGCGACACGTGGCCTCGTAAATGGTTCCCTCTCCCTTTCGCGGCGCGGTCCAAAGACAACGGCCCGCACCCGCCGAAAAGCGTCGAAATAGACTCAAGACCAGACGCGCCCGCACTCGGAGCGGGTTGTTATGCTATGGTCTTATCCAAAGAACCCGAATGTGCACCTGCGAAATCCGATAACTTCTGCTGCAAGACCTACAACGAAATTGTCGTAGCCGGCCGACAGGCCAGAGGACATGTAATGGTGATCATCAAATCCCCCCTCTCACAACGTCACTGGGTAACAAGGGCACGAAAAGAAACAAAAAACTGGTGAACCAGCAGACACCAAAAGTGTAGGCAAAAAACCGCGCATTACTATCAATTTCTGCGTAAATTCGCCGAAAGGCTCGATTTTACAATCGGACGCCTATAGGCGAAATCCAGCCTGCCTACCACAGGTTGAGACTTCTGCCATTGCTACTCCGTTCGAGCAGGTCGCGAATCACGATCGGACGAATCAACCCTGCCGGTCCGGCGGACCTGCAGGGTCCGGTGGCGGCTCAGCCGGCTGCCAGCTATGCGCCCAGTGCACCAGCCCGTCGGCGCCGGTGGGCGTCAGAGCATAGATGCCACGCGCCACCCGCCGGAACCAGCCATAGTGGTTGTCCGACAGGATCCGCGTCGCGCAGCCGACCCGGGCGGCACGGGCCACGTCCGCGCCCTTGCTGGGTCCGTGTTCAGCCAGATGCGCAGCACAGCGCAGCGCATCCTGCCGATAGCCGGTGACGATGCCGTGCCGGGTGGCGCCGCCGGCGTTTGGATCCCCCTGCAACCGGTCGAATTCGCGCAACAACCGCGCCTGCCGCTTTTTCGATTTGCGTGGGCGGCAGGGCCCCGGATCGCACTGCACCTCGGCCTGCCCGTCTGTGCGCAGGGTGATCAGCCCCAGCCCCAGGCGGCGGCACAGGGCCAGGTTGTCCTTCAGCACGCGCCGTGCCGTGCGGCCCGTGGGGCGCGGCACGGCGATATAGACCAGATCGGTCACCTGCAGCCGGGCGATGGCCTGGTGAAACAGGCCAAGCGAGAACCGCAGCTTGAGTTCGACAATGACAGGCGGTTCGTCGCCGCGCCGGGCGACCACGTCGGCAGCGCCGACCTCGCCCTTGACCGCATAGCCCTGCCGCACCAGCAGCGCCTTGATCGCGGGATACAGGTCCTGCTCGCGCCCTGCCGGCCTATGGGGCATAGCCGAAAGCCTCGAAATCCGCGCGATAGCGGCGATACAGCTGTTCCTTTTGCGCCGCGGTCAGGACGACCGGCGCCCCATCCGGTGATCTGTTCCGGTGCGGCAACGGCCGGGCCTCGCCGAAGATGTCGGCAAAAACCGGGACGATGTCTTGCGCCAGGGTTTCGAATTTCAGCACGTCATCCACCAGGCATTGCCCCTGCGCGTTCTGCACATAGCGCACCTGCGGCACCAGGTGCCGCGCCATGTCGCTATGTTCGTCGCCCGGTTCCCGGTCCAGAAACGCCTGCAGACCCGGCATGACGCGCGCCTTGCCGCGCCGTTGCAGCGCCGCTGCACGATAGCGGTATTCCGACAGGAACCGGTCATAGGGATGCCGGACAATCGCGAATTTGCGGTAACGCGCAAACTGCCCGGCGCTGATATGACCCAGTGCCACATATTCCGAGGCATAAAGATGCGCCAGTTTCTCCGGCCCCCGCGCCGGCTGGTCATTGGGCCGCAACAGCAGGGCCGCGCGCTGTTGCCATGTCAGCCCCTGGTCCTGCAGAAACACCGTCTCGACGCTTTGCCCGCCAGTTTTCGGGATATGCACGAACAGCGCTTGGCGGGGGTGGCAAATCATCTGAAACCGGCCTGACAGTCAGCAGTGTTGTCCCGTTTGACCAGCCGACCCGGCGAAAGTCAAACCCGGGCCAGCCGGACAAACGCTGACCAAGGGTCGCAGAAAGTGCAACGGCGGGTGACATCGGCCCCGACGGTTTCTATAAGGCGCGCAAATCACATCCCTGAACAGGACGCAAAAGATGACCATCCAGGTATTTGGACATAAATCCCCCGACACCGACTCGACCGGCTCGCCCATCATCTGGGCCTGGTATCTGAACGAGGTAAAAGGCACCCCTGCCGAAGCCAAGCTGCTGGGCGAGCCCAACACCGAGGCCGCCTTTATGCTGCAGCGCTGGGACTTGGCCAAACCGGCGATCATCGAGGACGTCGCCGACGACACCCCGGTCGTCATCGTCGACACCAACAATCCCGCCGAACTGCCGGCCAACATCAACGGTGCCGACGTGCAGGCGATCATCGACCATCACAAGCTGGTCGGCGGCCTGGAAACCAAAGGGCCGATCGACATCACCATCCGCCCCGTGGCCTGCACCGCGACGATCATGTACGACCTGATCGGCGCTGACATGGCGAAAATGCCCGACCCGGTGAAATCGGCGATGCTGACCTGCATCCTGTCGGACACGCTGGAATTCCGCAGCCCCACCACGACCGATCACGACCGGGCCGTGGCCGAAACGCTGGCCGGCGAACTGGGCATCTCGATCCCCGACTATGCCGCCGAGATGTTTGCCGCGAAATCCGATGTCTCGTCGTTCAGCGACGCCGAACTCTTGCGCATGGACAGCAAGGAATACGAGGTTCAGGGCACCAAGTTCCGGGTCTCGGTTCTGGAAACCACGTCGCCCGGCACAGTGCTGGCGCGCAAAGCCAGCCTGATCGACAGCATGACCACGGTTGCCGCCGAGGATGGTGTTGATCAGGTCCTGCTGTTCGTGGTCGATATCCTCAGCGAAGAATCCACCCTGCTGGTGCCCAACGATCTGGTCAGGACGGTCGCCGCCAAAAGCTTTGACGCCCAGACCGACGGCGACTCCGTCGTTCTGCCCGGCGTGGTCAGCCGCAAGAAACAGATCATTCCGAACCTCAAGGTCTGATCGGTCGCGCCGCGGCCATGGTCCCGCTCAAACAGCAACCATGGCCGCCTGTGCCGCGCACCCATAGCCGCCATCGGCTGTCCTCCAGGGACCATCCTGCCGGTGGCCCTGACAATGCGGCGCAGCCGCGACGCTTGACAAAGCCCCCATCCTTGGCCCATTCCGCATATCGCTGGTTTCTGCGCATGCAGATGAAAAGGGAATGCCACGTGCAGCCGCCCCCGCGACCGTGACCGGAGAGGACACCCAAGCCACTGACCATCAGGTCGGGAAGGCGGGATGGCCGCCAGAAAGCCGCCGCTTTCTGACATCCGCAAGCCGGGAGACCTGCCAGCAACGTCGACGTTTGCCGGGCGGGGTGCCTCGGTGACGGGTCCGGCCATCGGCTTTGCCCGCCCGTTTCCCCGCCACTGCACATCAAAAGTAGCACGTGGGAGGAAACCATGAACGAGGTCGCGCCAGTCGAATTGTTGGTCTGCACCACCTGCCGCGCGGGTCAGCCCACCGATGTGCAAGGCCCCCGCCCCGGCGCGCAATTGTTCGCCGCGCTTCAGGCTGCCGAATTGCCGGCGCATGTGACCCTGCGCGGGGTCGAATGTTTTTCCAACTGCGATCATGGCTGTTCGGTCACGATCCGGGGCGGGAATGACCGCTGGACCTATGTCTATGGCAATTTCACCGGCGCCGAGGATGCCGGGCTGGTGGCCGAGGGCGTGACCAGATATGCCGCCACCGCCGACGGGCTGGTCCCCTGGCGCGAGCGTTCCACCCATTTCCGCAAGAACTGTATCGCGCGCATTCCGCCGCTGGACATCCCAGAGTGAGAGAGACCCCATGAGCAATCTTGAAAAACTCCCCGTGACCGTGATTACCGGCTTTCTCGGCGCGGGAAAGACAACGCTGATCCGCCATCTGATGCAGAACCCGCAAGGCCGGCGCCTGGCGGTCGTCGTCAACGAATTCGGCGATGTCGGGGTCGATGGCGAGATTCTGAAAGGCTGCGCCATTCCGGACTGCCCGGCCGAGAACATCATGGAACTGGCCAATGGATGCATCTGCTGCACCGTGGCCGACGATTTCATTCCCACAATCGAGGCGCTGATGGCGCTGGAGCCGCGCCCGGATCACATCCTGATCGAAACCTCGGGCCTGGCCCTGCCGAAACCGCTTTTGAAAGCGTTCGACTGGCCCGATATCCGCAGCCGCATCACCGTGGACGGGGTGATCGCCCTGGCCGACGCCGAGGCGGTCGCGGCGGGGCGTTTCGCACCCGACGTGGCGCGGGTGGATGCCCAGCGCGCCGCCGATGACAGTCTGGACCACGAAACGCCCCTGTCCGAGGTGTTCGAGGACCAGATTTCCTGCGCCGATATCATCCTGCTGACCAAGCCCGACCTGGCTGGCCCGGACGGCGTGGCCAGGGCGCGCGCGCTCATCGCCGCCGAGGCCCCGCGCCCGCTGCCGGTGGTCGAGGTCGCCGAGGGTGCCGTGGATGCGCGGGTGATCCTGGGCCTGCAGGCCGCCGCCGAGGATGACATGGACGCCCGACCCAGCCATCACGACCAGCCGCATGACCACGATCACGACGACTTTGAAAGCGTGGTGATCGACCTGCCGGAACAGACCGACCCTGCCGACCTGGCCGCCCGGATCGAACGCCTGGCCAAGGAACGCAACATCCTGCGGGTCAAGGGCTATGCCGCGGTCGCCGGCAAGCCGATGCGCCTGCTGGTGCAGGCGGTGGGCGCGCGGGTACGGCACCAGTATGACCGCCCCTGGCGGCCCGACGAGGCCCGGCAGGGCCGGCTGGTGGTGATCGCCGAACATGACGACATCGACGCGCAGGCGATCCGCGCCATCCTGACCGGCCTTGCCGCCGCCGCTGCCGAGTAGAAAGGCGCGCCGCCGATGCATGTCGTCTTTCGCGAAAGCCACGGGCTTGAAGAGACCGAGACCCCGACCGATCTGGGCCAGAGCCCGGCGGATCTGGTGGTGTTGTCCTTTTCAGACAGCGATCTCGGCGCGTTCGCGGCGGGCTGGCATCGCGGCGGCGGGCCCGAAGGCCGCATGCCGTCCCTGCGGCTGGCCAATCTGTCGGCGCTGAAACATCCGCTGTCGGTCGACACCTATGTCGAGCAGACGCTGCACGGGGCCAAGGGCATTCTGATCCGGCTGATCGGCGGCGTGCCCTATTGGTCCTATGGCTTGCAGCAGGTGCAGGAACTGGCCCGCGCCAAGGGGATCGCGCTGGCGGTACTGCCGGCGGATGGTCGTCCCGATCCGCGGCTGGACGCCTGTTCCTCGCTGCCCCGGTCCACGCTGCAGCGGCTGACGCATCTCTGCGACACAGGGGGGGGCGTGGCGGCACAGGCCGCGCTGGCGCAACTGGCGCTGGCTGCGGGATTGTATGCGGGGCCGGTTGCCGGTGCCAAGACCCTGCCCCAGGTCGGGGTCTGGACGCCCGAGCACGGGGTCACCTGCCCGCTGGCTGTCTTTGATCCGGCCGGCGACAGGCCGCGCATCCTGATCAGCTTTTACCGCGCCTATCTGACCGCGGCCGATCTGGCCCCTATCGAGGCGCTGTTTACCGCCTTTCGCGACCGTGGCTTTCAGGTCGCAGCCCTGTTCGCGCCCTCGCTGAAAGCGCCGGACGCCGCCGGCTGGCTGGCGCGTCAGGTGCAGGCCCTGAAACCCGCCGCCATCGTCAATGTCACCGCCTTTTCGGGGCGCGGCGCGCAACAAGCTTCGCCGCTGGATGCGGCCGGGGTACCGGTGTTTCAGATCGCCCTGTCCACCGCGTCCCGGATGCAGTGGGCCGAGGCCGAACGCGGATTGTCGCCCGCCGATCTGGCAATGCATGTGGTGCTGCCCGAGGTCGATGGCCGCATTCTGGCCGGGGTCGCCTCGTTCAAGGAACCCGGCCAGCGCGACCCCGACCTGCAATTCGCCCGCCACGCGCATCAGCCACAGCCCGACCGCATCGCGGCCATCGCCGATCGGGTCGCGGGCTGGGTCCGACTGGCACAGCGACCGGCGGCCGAGAAACGCCCGGTTCTGGTCTTGTCCACCTATCCCGGAAAGGACTGGCAGATGGCGCATGCGGTCGGGCTGGATGCGCTGGCCTCGGCTCAGGCGATCTTGCAGGACCTGACCGATCAAGGCCATGATTGCGCCCCTGGCGCGCCGCTGGCCGA
This sequence comes from Sedimentitalea sediminis, assembly GCF_042687825.1. Taxonomy (NCBI): domain Bacteria; kingdom Pseudomonadati; phylum Pseudomonadota; class Alphaproteobacteria; order Rhodobacterales; family Paracoccaceae; genus Sedimentitalea; species Sedimentitalea sediminis. The sequence goes on from NZ_JBHUQE010000025.1 coordinate 23,165, forward strand.
AACCTTGCCAACAGCTCGGATCGATTGGCCCCTAGCCGCGTACAAGGCGGCGCTGGCCGAACTGCCCGCCCGTCTGCAGGCCGATCTGGCAGAAAGCTGGGGCGCGCCCGAAGACGATCCCGCCTGTATCGACGGCACGCTGCAGTTCACCGCCCTGCACTGTGGCAAGGCGGTGGTCGCCCTGCAGCCCGAACGCGGGCAGCGCGCCCGCCGCGACGACGAGTATCACGACATGGCGCGCACGCCCCGGCACGGCTATGTCGCCTTTTACCTCTGGTTGCGCCGGTCGATCGGCGCCGATGCACTGATTCATGTGGGTGCGCATGGCACCCTGGAATGGCTGCCCGGAAAATCCGTGGCCCTGTCGACGGATTGCTGGCCCGAGGCGCTGATCGGCGATCTGCCGGTGATCTATCCGTTCATCGTCAACGACCCCGGCGAGGCCGCCCAGGCCAAGCGCCGCATCGGCGCGGTCACCCTGGGCCACATCCCGCCGCCCCTGCGCACCAGCACCACGCCGGACCGGATGCTGCGGCTGGAAACCCTGCTGGACGAGTTTTCCAACGCCGACGGGTTGGATCCGAAACGCCGCGACCGGCTGCAGGCCGATATCCGCGCCGAGGCCCAGGCGCTGGGGGTCGAGGACGATCTGGGACTGGACCGCGCCGCATCGACCGCCGAGGCGATCACCCGCATCGACCGCTTTGTCTGCGACATCAAGGAAAGCCAGTTCGGCGACGGTCTGCATGTCTATGGCCGCGCCCCGGATGCCCCCTGCGATATCGACGCGGCGGCCTGTGCCAAGGCCGAGCGGGCCGGGCTGCTGGACGCGCTGGCCGGGCGCCGCATCGCGGCTGGCCCCAGCGGCTCGCCCTATCGCGGGCGCAGCGACGTGCTGCCCACGGGGCGAAATCTGTTTACGACCGATCCGCGCGGGGTGCCGACGCGCTCGGCCCATGCCCAGGGGGTGAAACTGGCCGAGGAACTGGTACGCCGGCACCTGCAGGACGAAGGCGATTACCCCAAAGGCCTGATCGTCGATCTCTGGGGCTCGGCGACGATGCGCACGGCGGGCGAGGAATTCGCCATGGCGCTGCACCTCTTGGGGGTGAAACCGGTCTGGGATGCGGGCAGCGAGCGGGTATCGGGCATCGAAGTGCTGCCGATCACCGATCTCGACCGGCCCCGGCTGGATGTCACCCTGCGGGTCTCGGGCCTGTTTCGCGACGTGTTCCCGACCCTGTCGGCCCTGTTCGGACAGGCGGTGCGCGCCCTGGCGGCGCGCGACGAGGCGCCTGACTGGAACCCCTATGCCGGACAGCCGGCCACCGCGCGGGTCTTTGGCCCGGCGCCGGGCAGCTATGGGCTGGGCATGGGGCAATTGCCGGACACCTATACAGCCGAGGCCCGGGCACAGGCGGGGCAGGCCTGGCTGGACGCCAGCGCCTATGCGCTGGAGGGCGACCGCGTGGCCCATGACGGCAACGGTATCCGCGACCGGGTCGCGCGGGCCGACGGCTTTGTGCATCTGCAGGACCTGGCGGAAACCGATCTGCTGCTGGCCGCGGATTATGCCACCCACGAGGCCGGCTTTGCCGCCGCCAAGGCGCAGACCGGCGGGACCGCCGCGCTGTATCATCTGGACAGCAGCGACCCGGCGCGGCCCCGCGCCCGCACCCTGCCCGAGGAAATCGCCCGCGTCGTGCAGGCCCGCGCCGCCAATCCGGACTGGATCGCCGGCATGCGGCGGCACGGTTTTCGCGGAGCGGCGGAAATCGCCGCGACGCTGGACCACATGGCGGCCTTTGCGCATCTGGCCGATGCCGTGGCGCCGCATCTCTTTGATCTCTATCACGACGCGACCCTGGGCGATCCAGCCACCGACGCCTTTCTGGCCGCCGCCAATCCGCAGGCGCATCGCGCCCTGCAGGACCGGTTCCGCGCCCTGCACGAGGCCGGGCTGTGGGTGACGCGGCGCAACTCGATCCGGGCCGAACTGGAGGACAGGACATGAGCGCACCGATCGTGCAGGGCTGGTGCCCCGGCGCCCACCGCCCGATGATGTCGGGCGACGGGCTGGTGGTGCGGGTACGCCCCCGGCTGGCACGGCTGTCGCGGAACCAGGCGCTGGGTCTCTGCGCCTTGGCCGACCGGTTCGGCAATGGCACCATCGATCTGACCAACCGCGCCAACCTGCAATTGCGCGGTGTCGACCCGGGCGATCACGCGGCCCTGCTGCAGGCATTGACCGACCTTGATCTGCTGGATGCCGAACCGGGCATCGAAACCCGCCGCAACATCCTGATCACGCCGCTGTATCAGCCGGGCGACATGGCCGCGAGGCTGGCGCGCCAACTGACGTCACGGCTGGGCGACCTGCCCGACCTGCCGGCCAAGTTCGGCTTTGCCATCGACACCGGCCCGGCCCGGCTGCTGGCCCGCGATTCGGCGGATATCCGGCTGGAACAAGGGGCCGACGACCGGCTGATCCTGCGCGCCGACGGCGCCGCGACCGGGCAGCCCGTTACCGAGATCGAAGCCATCCCCCGGCTGATCGATCTGGCCCGCTGGTTCGCACAGACGCGCGGGCCAGACACCCGCCGCATGGCGCGGCTGGTGGCGGTCAGGGACCTGCCAGCGGACTGGCAGGGCACGGCGCCGGCAAACATGGCCCCGCCCCTGGCCCCGGGCGATGCTGCGCCGGGCCCGATCTATGGCGCGCCGTTCGGGCAGTTGCCCGCCGGCGCACTGGCCGACCTGCTGACGCATAGCGGCGCCCGGGCGTTGCGCGTGACCCCCTGGCGGCTGTTCCTGGCCGAGGGCGGGCGCCCCCTGCAGTCGGACATATTCGTATCGACACCGGGCGACCCGCTGCTGACCACCGATGCCTGCCCCGGCGCGCCCTATTGCCCCCAGGCCCAGGCCGAGACCCGCGCCATCGCGCGCGCGCTGGCCCCGCGCGTCACCGGCAGCCTGCATGTCTCGGGCTGTGCCAAGGGCTGTGCCCGGCAAGGCCCGGCCGATGTCACCCTGGTCGGCCACGAGGGCCGATTCGACCTTGTCAAAAGCGGCCGCGCAGGGGATGAGCCCTGTCAGCGCGGCCTTGATCCGGAAACCCTGATGACCCTGACGGACTTTACCTGATGCCATATGAATACGAAACCGACGGCGCCGCGATCTATGCGCAGTCCTTTGCCACGATCCGGGCCGAGGCCGACCTGGCGCGGTTCGATATCGACGAGGAACAGGTCGCCGTGCGGATGATCCATGCCGCAGGACTGGTCGGGCTGGAAACCCATGTGCGGTTCTCGCCCGGTTTCGTCGCCGCCGCGCGCGCCGCGCTGGAGGCCGGCGCGCCGATCCTGTGCGATGCGCGTATGGTCAGCGAAGGCATTACCCGCTTTCGCCTGCCAGCCGACAACCCGGTGATCTGCACCCTGCAGGATGACCGGGTGCGGCCACTGGCCGCCGAGATGGGCAATACCCGCTCTGCCGCCGCGCTGGAATTGTGGCGCCCGCATCTGGCGGGCGCGGTGGTCGCCATCGGCAACGCGCCGACCGCGCTGTTTCACCTGTTGAACATGCTTCAGGACCCCGCCTGTCCCCGGCCCGCCGCCATCATCGGCTGCCCGGTGGGCTTTGTCGGCGCAGTCGAAAGCAAGGACGCCCTGTGGGCCGACCAGCCGGTGCCTTGCTGCATCGTGCAGGGCCGACTGGGCGGCTCGGCGATCACCGTCGCCGCGGTCAATGCCATCGCGAGCCGCGCCGAATGAGCGCCGGAACCGTCTTTGGCGTCGGGCTTGGCCCCGGCGACCCGGATCTGATGAGCGTGCGCGCCGACCGGTTGCTGCGCAATGCCCGTCATGTGGCGTTCTTTCGCAAGGCCGGCCGCACCGGCCAGGCCCGCAAGATCGTCAACGGCATGATCCCCGATGGCGCGGTCGAATTCGCAATGGAATATCCGGTGACCACCGAGATCCCGGTCACGGACCCGCGCTATAATCAGGCCTTGTCCGCCTTTTACATCGATTGCACCGCGCATCTGAAGACGCTGACGGCACGTGGCGAGGACGTGGTGGTGCTGTGCGAGGGCGACCCGTTCTTTTACGGCTCGTTCATGCATCTTTATGAACGGCTGCGGGGCGATACACGGGTCGAGATCGTACCGGCGATCACCGGCATGTCCGGGGCCTGGACCGCCACCGGCGACCCGATCACCTGGGGCGACGACGTGCTGACGGTGCTGATGGGCACTCTGCCCCTGGACGTGCTGACCGCCCGCATGACCGGCACCGATGCGCTGGTGGTGATGAAGATCGGGCGCAATTTCGACAAGGTCAAACAGGCGCTGCAAACAACCGGGCTGTATGACCGCGCCTGGCTGGTGGAATACGCCCAGATGCCGCAACAGACCGTCACGCGGCTGTCCGAGGCCGGCGACCGGGTCACCCCGTATTTCTCGATCATCCTGGTGCATGGCCGGGGGCGGCGGCCATGACCGGCTGGGTCCGCATTGCCGGTCTGGGGCCGGGCGACGAGGCGCTGGTGACACCCGAAGTCACCGCCGCCCTCGCCGAGGCCACCGATATCGTCGGCTATATTCCCTATGTCGCCCGCATCGCGCCGCGCGACGGCCTGACCCTGCATGCCAGCGACAACCGGGTCGAACTGGACCGCTCGCGCCACGCCCTGCAACTGGCCCAGCAAGGCCGGCGCGTGGTGGTCGTCTCGTCCGGCGATCCCGGCGTCTTTGCGATGGCCGCCGCCGTGTTCGAAGCGGTCGAAGACGGTCCAGCCGACTGGCGCAATTTGGACATTTCGGTCTTGCCCGGCATCACCGCGATGCTGGCCGCCGCCGCCCGGGCCGGCGCCCCGCTGGGCCATGATTTCTGCGCCATCAATCTCAGCGACAACCTGAAGCCCTGGGACCTGATCGAACGCCGGCTGCGGCTGGCCGCGCAGGCGGATTTTGCCATGGCCTTTTACAATCCACGCTCCAAGTCCCGGCCGGAAGGTTTTGAAAAAGCATTGGAAATCCTTTTGGAGACCTGCGGCCCCGAACGCCTGATCCTGTTTGCCCGCGCGGTGTCGGCACCGGACGAGACGCTGCACGTCACCACCCTGGCCGAGGCCACGCCCGACATGGCCGACATGCGCACCGTCGTCATCGTCGGCTCGTCGCGCACCAGAATGATTGAAAGATCAGGCGTTCCAATCGTTTACACACCGAGATTCACGCCGCAATGAACCAGCCACCGCATCACCTGGCCCGGGGTCGCGACGGTGTCCCGCGGCGGGATGGCCGGGCGATCCACCATCAGCACCGGCAAACCCAGCGCGCGGGCCGCGTCGATCTTGGCCCGCGCGCCGGTGCCTCCGGCGTTCTTGGACACCACCAGATCGATATCGTGCTTTTGCATCAAGCCCTTGTCATCCGCAGTTGCAAATGGTCCGCGCGCCACGATGACCGTGCAATCGGGCAAGGGCAGCGTCGCCGGCCGGTCGATCAGCCGCAACAGGTAATGGTGCTGCGGCCGCGCCGCGAAATCCGCCAGGTGCAGGCGCCCGACGGCCAGAAACACCCGGCGCGGCGCCCCCTTCAGGGCCGCCACCGCACCGGCGAGATCGGGCACCACGGTCCAGCGGTCACCGGTTTCGGCCTGCCAGGGCGGCCGGCTCAGCGCCAGCAACGGCACCCCGGTCTGCTCACAGGCTTCGATGGCGTGGCGGCTCATCTGTGCCGCAAAGGGATGCGTTGCGTCGACCACATGGCTGATTTTTCCGGCGCGCAGATAGGCCGCCAGACCCTCGACGCCGCCAAAGCCGCCGACCCGCACCGGCACCGGCTGATCGCGTGGCCGATCGACCCGGCCGGCATAGGAATAGACCGCCTGCAACCCTGCCTGCGCGACAAGGCGGGCCAGGGCCGTTGCCTCGGTCGTGCCGCCCAGGATCAGGAGGTTCGGCTGCATGTCTGAGGCTCCGTGGTTGACCATCATCGGCTGCGGCGAAGATGGCCCGGACGGCTTGTCCGCCGCAACCCGCGAAACGCTGGCGCGGGCGGAAATCGTCATGGCACCGCCGCGCCACCTGGACCGGGTGCCGCCCGGCCCGGCCCGCCGGATCGCCTGGCCGGTGCCCTTTGCCGACGGCATTCCGGTGCTGCTGGGCCTGCGCGGACAGCGGGTCGTGGTGCTGGCCTCGGGCGATCCGTTCTGGTTCGGCGCCGGTACGGTTCTGGCCCGCCACCTGACGCCGGACGAATGGACGGCGATCCCCGGCCCCTCGACCTTTTCACTGGCCGCCGCGCGGCTGGGCTGGCCGCTGGAACGCACGCTGACCCTGGGCCTGCATGCCGCGCCGCTGGACCGGTTGCGCCCGCATCTGGCGCCCGGGCGCCGCGCCATCCTGCTGCTACGCGATGGCGCCGCGGTGGCAGAGCTGGCCGCCTGGCTGACCGAGCGTGGCTTTGGCGACAGCAGCCTGCACGTTCTGGAAGCCCTGGGCGGACCACGCGCGCGGCATCGCCGCTGTGTTGCCGCGCAAATGAATATTGACGACATTGCCCACCCGGTCTGCGTCGGGCTGGACATGGCCGGCACTGGCGCCGCCCTGCCTCTGGCCAGCGGACGTCCGGACGATCTGTTCGAGAATGACGGCCAGATCACCAAACGCCCGATGCGCGCCCTGACCCTATCGGCCCTGGCGCCGCGGCACGGTCAGCACCTTTGGGATATCGGCGGCGGCAGCGGTTCGATCGCCATCGAATGGCTGCTGAGCGATCCCAGCCTGACCGCAACGGTGTTCGAGCCGCGCGCCGACCGCGCCCAGCGTATCGGTCGCAATGCCGCGGCACTGGGACAGGACCGGCTGCAGGTCGTGAACGGCGCCGCGCCGCAGGCACTGGCGGAGCATGAATTGCCGGACACGGTCTTTGTCGGGGGCGGCCTGTCCGCGGCGATGCTGGACTGGCTGACCGCCCATCTTCGGCCGGGCACGCGACTGGTCGCCAACGCCGTGACGCTGGAAAGCGAAGCCCTGCTGGCAACGGCGCACGCCCGCCATGGCGGCGACCTGATGCGGATCGAACTGGCGCAGTCCGCGCCGCTGGGCAACCGGCGCGGCTGGAAATCCGCCTATCCGGTGGTACAGTGGAGCATCGTGCTGTGATTGTCGCCGGGTTTGGATTTCGCCGCGCGGCCACCTGCGCCAGCCTGCAATCAGCGCTGGATCGGGCACTGGCCAGGGCCGGGCAATCTTTTGCCATCACCCTGCTGTCCGCCCCCGCAGACAAGGCCAAGGCGCCCTGCCTGCGCGAACTGGCGCGCTTGACCGGTCTGACCGTACGGGCAATACCGGCCGCAGAACTGCGCACGGTCAGCACCCCGACCCGCTCGGAACACAGCCAGCGGTACCGTGACACCGGCAGCGTCGCCGAAGCTGCGGCACTGGCCGCCGCCGGACCCGGCGCCCGGCTGCTGTCATCGCGCCATATTTCAGAGGACCGCCTGGCCACCTGCGCGGTCGCAATCAAGGAAACCACATGACCGTACATTTCATCGGTGCCGGACCGGGTGCCCCTGACCTGCTGACGCTGCGCGGGCGCGACCTGATCGCCGCCTGCCCGGTCTGCCTTTATGCCGGTTCGCTGGTGCCCGAGGAAATTCTGCAGCATTGTGCGCCCGATGCCCGGGTCATCAACACCGCCTCGATGGATCTGGACGCCATCATCGCCGAATGCCAGCGCGCCCATGACGCCGGGCAGGACGTGGCGCGGCTGCATTCCGGCGATCTGTCGGTCTGGTCGGCAATGGGCGAACAGATGCGCCGCCTGCGCGCCGCCGGAATTCCGGTCAGCGTGACACCGGGCGTGCCCGCCTTTGCCGCCGCCGCGGCGGCGCTGGGGAGCGAACTGACGCTGCCGGGACTGGCGCAATCGGTGGTGCTGACGCGCACGCCGGGGCGCGCCTCGTCGATGCCCGAGGGCGAAAGCCTGACGAATTTTGCTGCCACAGGCGCCACCCTGGCGATCCACCTGTCAATCGGCAATCTGGATCGGGTGATCACCGATCTGACCCCGGCCTATGGTGCCGATTGCCCGGTGGCGGTGGTCTATCGCGCCAGCTGGCCCGACGAGCGCATCATCCGGGCGACTCTGGCGACCCTGAAAGAGGCGATGGAGGACGGCATTTCGCGCACCGCGCTGATCCTGGTCGGTCCGGCGCTGGCGGGTGAAGGATTCAGCGAAAGCTGCCTTTATTCCGCCCATTACGACCGCCGCTATCGCCCGCAAAGTGCCGACAGCCCCTGGTCGAGCTGGAGCCATGGCGATGACTGATGTCCCCGGGCTGCTGATTTCCGCCCCCTCCTCGGGCACCGGCAAGACCACGGTGATGCTGGGGCTGCTGCGGGCGCTGGCCGAGGACGGGCTGGCGGTGCAACCGTTCAAGAGTGGACCGGACTATATCGACCCGGCCTTTCATCGCGCCGCCGCCGGGCGGCCCAGTTTCAACATCGACACCTGGGCCATGGACTCGCCGNGCTGGGGCTGCTGCGGGCGCTGGCCGAGGACGGGCTGGCGGTGCAACCGTTCAAGAGTGGACCGGACTATATCGACCCGGCCTTTCATCGCGCCGCCGCCGGGCGGCCCAGTTTCAACATCGACACCTGGGCCATGGACTCGCCGCTGCTGCAGGCCATCGCGACCCGCGCGCAGGGTGCCGACATCGTGATCGCCGAGGGCTCGATGGGCCTGTTCGACGGCGTCGCGAAACCCGGCGAGACCGGCCATGGGTCCAGTGCCGAAACCGCCGCCCGCATGGGCTGGCCGGTGGTTCTGGTGCTGGATGTGGGCGGCCAGGCGCAATCGGCGGCGGCCACGGCGCTGGGGTTCCGGATGTACAACCCCGACCTGCCCTTTGCCGGGGTGATCCTGAACCGCTGCGCCAGCCCGCGCCATGAACGCCTGACCCGGCTGGGCATGGAGCGCGCCGGCTTGCCGGTATTGGGCGTGCTGCCGCGCCGCGGCGACCTGACCCTGCCGGAACGCCATCTGGGGCTGATCCAGGCGGTGGAACACCCGGATCTGGAGACCGCGATTGCCGGCTATGCGGCGTTTCTGCGCGAGCATGTCGACCTGGCGGCCTTGCGGGCGGCAGCGGCCAGCCGGCCCGCGACCGTCACGCCCGGTGCCGCTCTGCCGCGCCCGCCGGCGCAACGTATCGCGCTGGCGCAAGACGCAGCCTTTTCCTTTACCTATCCGCACCTGCTGGAAGGCTGGCGCGCCGCCGGGGCCGAGATCCTGCCGTTTTCGCCGCTTGCAAACGAAGCACCCGCGCCCGAGGCCGATCTGGTCTGGCTGCCCGGCGGCTATCCCGAGTTGCATGCCGGCCGTCTCGCGGCGGCCGACCGGTTCCGCGCCGGGCTGCGCGCCCATGCGCAAACCCGCCCGGTGCATGGCGAATGCGGCGGTTACATGGCTCTGGGCGCGGCGCTGATCGACAAGGACGGCACCCGGCACGAGATGGCCGGGCTGCTGGGGCTGATCACCTCCTATGAAAAGCGCAAGTTTCACCTGGGCTATCGCAAGGCCCGCCTGTCCGCCCCGATGCCGGGATTTGCGACCGGTTGCACATTGCGCGGGCACGAGTTCCACTATTGCTCGATTCTCGAGCAGCCCGATGCCCCGCTGGCCACCGTGACCGACGCCGAGGGCACCGAAGTGCCCGAAACCGGCTCGCTTCGTGGCAATGTCAGCGGCACGTTCTTTCACCTGATCGCAGAGGCCAGCGCATGACCGGATTTGTCTCTTTTGTCGGCGCCGGACCCGGCGACCCCGAGTTGATAACGCTGAAAGCCGTGAACCGGATGAAAGAGGCCGACGCGATCCTGTTTGACGATCTCAGTTCCGGACCGATCCTCGGCCATGCCCGGCCCGGTGCCGATCTGATCGGCGTCGGCAAACGTGCCGGACGGCCCTCGGCCAAGCAGGACCACGTGAACCGTCTGCTGGTCGAATACGCCCAGGGCGGCGCCCGGGTGGTGCGGCTGAAATCCGGCGACAGCGGCATGTTCGGGCGGCTCGAGGAAGAACTGGTGGCGGTGCGCACCGCCGGGATCGCGCACGAGATCATCCCCGGCGTGCCCTCGGCCTGTGCGGCCGCCGCCGCCATCGGCATTCCGCTGACCCGGCGGCTGACCGCGAGGCGGGTGCAATTCGTCACCGGCCATGATGTCACCGGCAAGCTGCCCGAGGATCTGAACATGGCGGCCCTGGCCGACCCGCAGGCCACCACGGTGATCTTCATGGGTATGCGCACCTTTCCCGCCATGGCCCGGATGCTGATCGACCACGGGTTGCCGCCCGACACCCCGGCCCTGCTGGCCGAGGCGGTCAGCACGCCCGAGCAATCCCTGCACCGCAGCACCATTGCCGACCTCTCGGCACGGCTGGCCGCCGCCATCGGCGATGCCCCGGCCCTGATCCTGTACGGCCCGCTGGCCGAGGGCGCCGATGTTTGATCTGTCGCTGATCGGAATCGGCACCGGCAACCCGGATCATATCACCGGCCAGGGCGCCCGGGCGATCAGTGACGCCGACCTGATCCTGATCCCGCGCAAGGGGGCGGACAAGGCCGATCTGGCCGAGCTGCGTGAAAAGATCATTGCCCGGGTCTGCGCAGAGACGCCGCCCCGCATCGCCTATTTCGACATTCCCCGTCGCCGCGATCAGAACGGCTATCTAAAGGGTGTCGACGACTGGCACGATGCCATTGCCCAGCGCTGGCAGGCGACAATCGCTGCGGCCGATCCGGCGCCACGGACCGTGGCGCTGCTGATCTGGGGCGATCCCTCGCTCTATGACAGTTCGCTGCGGATCATGGCGCGGCTCAGCCCGCGCCCGGCGGTGCGGGTGATTCCCGGCATCACTGCGCTGCAGGCGCTGACGGCGGCCCACGCCATCCCGATCAACGAGATCGGCGCCCCGTTTACGGTAACCACGGGGCGGCGCCTGCGCGAACAGGGCTGGCCCGACGGCACCGACACGCTGGCGGTCATGCTGGACGGCGATTGCGCCTTTCAGGGGTTGAATGGTGTGGATTTCGACATCTGGTGGGGCGCCTATCTGGGCATGGCCGAAGAATGTCTGGTCAGCGGCCCGTTGGACAAGGCCGGCCCCGATATCCTGGCGACACGCGCCCGCGCCCGCGCCCGGCATGGCTGGATCATGGATGTCTACCTGTTGAAAAAGCGCCCCGAAACGATCTGACGCAGGCGAATCCCCATTGCGCAAAACCCGGCTTCGCGGTTAAATGACCCGTCTGGTCCCGTCGGCGCAAGCCAAGGGCCAAGAGGGAATTTGGTGCGTTCGCGTCCGGGATGTCGCATTCGAGATGTCGGGTTCGTGAATCAAGCCAAAGCCGCCCCCGCGACTGTAAGCGGTGAGTCTCTGTTCGTTGATCCACTCGTGTCCCTCGGCACGGGGAAGGGGATCAGAGGCATCGAAGCGCGAGCCAGGAGACCTGCCAGACACAGGACACAAACCACCGTCGGGTGCGGCGGCAAGGAGATGAACATGACGACACAAACGCTGAACACCACAACCACCGGCCTGCGCGCGGTCCCCGCCATTGTGGCGGCGGTCCTCGGACTGGCACTGATCACGCTGACCGGCCATGTGCAGGCCAGTGCGCTGCACGACGCGGCGCATGATGTGCGCCACGCCACCGGCTTCCCCTGCCACTGAGGCAATGTTCTCCCGGATTTTGACCAGCGCGTTGTTCGCTGGTGCTGCAGCAGGGCTGATTGCCGCCCTGTTGCAGTTGGTGTTCGTGCAGCCGGTATTGCTGCATGCGGAACTGTATGAAACCGGCCAACTCGTGCATTTCGGATCGGCGCCGGTCAGCGCGCACCCGGCCCTGCCAGGCCTGGACCCGGTGCGCGACGGGCTGAGCATCGTTTTCACCATGCTGACCTATACCGGCTTTGCGCTGATGATGATCGCCGCCATGTCGCTGGCCGAATCCCGTGGCCACGAGGTCTCGGGCCGCACCGGTCTGCTGTGGGGGCTGGCGGGGTTCGTCGCCTTTCATCTGGCGCCGGGTCTGACGCTGGCGCCCGAAGTGCCCGGCGTGGCCGCCGCGGATGTCACCGCCCGGCAAGTCTGGTGGTTCGCCACCGTTGGCAGCGCGATCGCCGCGATGGCGCTGATCGCCTTTGGCCGCGGCTGGACCGCCTGGGGCATTGCGGCGATCCTGCTGATGGCACCGCATATCATTGGCGCCCCTGAACCGGACAGCTTTGCCGGTCCGGTCCCCACCGAGCTGGGCGCACTGTTCGCCGCCCGCGCCTTTGGCGTCGGCATGGCCGCGTGGGTCCTGCTGGGCTGTTTCTCGGGCTATTTCTGGCAGCGCGAAGCGCAGCACGCCCTCGCCTGATCACCGGTTGCGCCGGGCCGTTCGCGGCCCGGTCTGCCGTCTCTATTGCCTTGTCAGGACCTTTTCTCATGTCCCGCTCCCTATCCCTGTTCGGCATCGGCCTCGTTTTCGGCGGCGGTGTCGGGTTTCTGGTCGCCGCCGCCAACGGTGTCACCCTGGACGGTCATGACCATGCCGACCCCGCCGCCCATGGCGCGCATGGCGGACATTCGGCTGCTGCCATGACGCATGATCACGGCGATGCCGCCGCCATCGACCTGCCCGCCGGGACCAATGCGCCGACGGTGAATATCCGGGTGGTGCAGGACCCGATGTCAGGCTGGAACCTGCAGGTGATGACGCAGAATTTCCGCTTTGCGCCGGACAGGGCCAGCACCGGCCATGTCGCGGGCGAAGGGCATGCGCATGTCTACCTGAACGGTCTCAAGATCAGCCGCCTCTATGGGGACTGGCTGCACATCCCGGCGCTGCCCAGGGGCGATACCCAGGTCACCGTGTCCCTGAACGCCAACGATCACAGCCCGCTGACAGTGGCCGGGGCGCCGCTGAGCGCCAGCACGATCGTCACCGTGCCCTAATCCTGCAGCGCCGGCAGCCGCGTCCGCAGGCACAGGCGCAGACGGCCGCAGGGACGGGCGTCTTCGATCCAGCCGGCGGAACTGTCCAGATAGTGTTGGCAGGTTCGGGCGATATCGGCCGCGTCCTGCTGCGGTGCGATGCCGGCAAAGACATAGCTGGCCCGCCCCACCCCCTGCAGACCCAGCGAAACCGGCGTCTCGCAGGCGCCCATGCAGGCGACGTCGCGCAGACGCACCCGGTCACCCAGCCCCTGCCGTTGCAAGGCCGCCCGGATCGCATCGCGGTCCTGGTCCCGGGTCTCGGCCCCGGCGCAGGTCGTGCAGAGCAACAGGGTGATCGCCGCGCCCTCGCTCATCGCGCCACCTGCAACAGCCGGTCCATGTCCAGATGTGCCTCGACATGATCGGCCAGCGCATCCAGCGTGGTTTCGACCGCCGCGCCATAATCCAGAGCCGCGCTGTCCGCCCCCAGGCCGGACAGAAAGGCGGCGCGAAACCCGTCATCGCGGAACATGCCGTGCAGATAGCTGCCCATGACGCGGCCATCGGCGCTGACCGCGCCCTCGTTCGCACCGTCGATCCGGGCAAAGGGCCGGGCGCTGTCCGGGCCGGTGGTGCGGCCGATATGTATCTCATAGCCCGCAATGCTCTGGCCGCTGGCGACATGCTGCGCGCGCACCCGGGTCAGCCGCTTTTTGGGCGCCATCACCGTGGCCACGTCCAGCAGACCCAGCCCCGGCATGTCTCCGGCCTCGCCCTCGATGCCCTGCGGGTCGGACACCGACCGGCCCAACATCTGGTAGCCGCCGCAAATGCCCAGCACATGGCCGCCGCGCCGCGCATGCGCCAACAGGTCGATGTCCCAGCCCTGAGCGCGCAGAAAGGCCAGATCGCCCCGGGTCGATTTGGTCCCCGGCAGGATCACCAGATCGGTGTCGCCGGGAATCGGCTGGCCGGCGCGCAGCATGGTCAGCGAGATACCAGGTTCTTGCGCCAACGGGTCCAGATCGTCGAAATTGGCGATGCGGGACAGGCACAGGCAGACCACCCGAACCCCGTCCGAACGCGGCGCGCCGGCGATGTCCAGCGCATCCTCGGCGGGCAGCTTCCAGGCATCCGCGAACCAGGGCAACACCCCAAAACCGGGCCAGCCGGTGCGCTGTGCGATCAGCCGATAGCCGTCGTCAAACAGCCGGGGGTCGCCGCGGAACTTGTTGATCATGAACCCCGCTACCATCGCCGCATCGGCCTCGGACAGCACGGCCTGGGTGCCGACCATCTGGGCGATCACCCCGCCCCGGTCGATGTCGCCCGCCAGCACCACCGGCACACCGGCGGCGACGGCGAAACCCATATTGGCGATGTCGCCCTGGCGCAGATTGACCTCGGCGGGGCTGCCCGCCCCCTCGACAAGGACCAGATCATGCGCCGCTGTCAGCCGGCGAAAGCTTTCCAGAACCGGCGCCATCAACGACGGTTTCAGCGCGGCATAGTCGGCGGCCCGCACCGTGGCGCGATGCCGTCCCTGCACCACGACATGCGACCCGACATCGGTCTCGGGTTTCAGCAGCACCGGATTCATGTCGGTGACCGGCTCCAGCCCGCAGGCCAGCGCCTGCACCGCCTGGGCGCGGCCGATCTCGCCGCCATCGGCGGTCACGGCGGCATTGTTGGACATGTTCTGCGGCTTGAACGGCGCCACCGACAGCCCGCGCCGGCGCGCCGCCCGCGCCAGTCCGGCCACCAGCATCGACTTGCCGACATTGCTGCCGGTGCCCTGGATCATCAGCGCCGGCATCGCGTGTCAGAACTCGACGCCGGCCTGCGCCTTGATCCCATCGCGGAACGGGTGCTTGATCAGGGTCATCTCGGTCACCAGATCGGCCGCCTCGATCAGTTCGGGCTTGGCGTTGCGCCCTGTCAGAACCACATGGGTCATCTCGGGTTTTTCGGCCAGCAGGAAATCGACCACCTCGTCGATATCCAGATAGTCATAACGCAGGGCGATGTTGATCTCGTCCAGCAGCACCAAACGGTTCCGGGGGTCGCGGATCAGTTCCTTGGCCCGGGTCCAGCCCGCGCGCGCGGCGGCGATGTCGCGTTCGCGGTCCTGGGTTTCCCAGGTGAACCCCTCGCCGGAAATCACGAACGTGCATTCCTCGGCAAAGCGTTCGCGCAGGAAATCGGCCTCGCCGGTCTTCCAATTGCCCTTGATGAACTGCACCACGGCGCAGGGCATGTCATGGGCAATACAGCGCATGATCATGCCGAACCCCGAGGATGACTTGCCCTTGCCGGGGCCGGTATGAACGATGATCAGTCCCTTTTCGTCGGATTTTTCAGCCATCATGCGGTCGCGCGCGGCCTTGATCTTTTTCATCTTTTCCCGATGGCGCGTGTTCTGGTCATTCATCGCGGCGTCCTGATTCCCGTGCTGTTCTGGGTCCGAATCCTGCATGATCGGCCCCTGTGCGATTGTCTATAGCAATGCGGCGCCAATGGCGATGTCCGTGCCTGGCCCCTGCCCGCCTGCGCCGCCGGTTTCATCCGATCATCGGACAGCCGCCGATTTTCGTTGACTGAGGTGCCCCTAGATTCGTACACGCTTTGCCCCCTAGCTTTGAGGCGAGGAGGCCGAGATGGGGACAAGTAATTACAGCGACGCGTTCAAGCGTGACGCGGTGCACCAGATCACGGTGCGGGGATACCCGGAAGGGGAGGTTTCCCGGCGTTTGGGCGTCAGCGCACATTCTCTGTACAAGTGGATGAAGCTGTTCGGCGATCCTGTGCCAAAGAAG
>NZ_JBHUQE010000026.1:0-36622 GCF_042687825.1 Sedimentitalea sediminis
GACTGACGTCATCACGCTCTAGGCGGCGTCTTCGATGGCGCGCCCGTTCAGCGCACGAGTGACGGTCGCCAAAATGCGGCGCGAAATCCCTTTTGCCGATGAAACCGCGGCCTAGCGTCGGATGGCCGGGGGACAGTCGTCCTGTCCCTGCTGGCGGCGGGTTTCGCGCGCGGCCAGACGGGCCTGGAAATACAGCACCAGAACCAACGAGCAAAGGGAAACGGCAAAGCTGGTCAGCATCTCAGATCGCCCTCTTCTGTTCCAGGCGCTCCTGCACCAGACCGGCAATACGGGCAGTGTCACTGGCGACTGGCCCGCCACTCTTGCGGGCTTCGGCCAGCGCCGCGGCGGCCTGTTCCAGGATCGTGTCATGCGCGCTGCGGGCCACGCCGCCGACGAATTGCGCGACATAGTCCAGGGTCTGTCCGCCGGCTTGCTCGCTGAGCACATCGGCGACATGGGCCATGTCGTCCTGATAGGCGATCGGGTCGGGTTCGATGACCTCGTCGCTGACGACGCGCGGCCCCAGGGGCCGCTGATCCGCCGGCAGACGCGACAGGATCGCGTCCTGAAACACCGCCAGCGAGGTCACCGGCTTGGCCAGGAACCCGTCGGCACCGGCCGCGATTGCCGCGTCCTCAGCGAAATCGTCGCCCGATGTACCCAGGATCACCGGCACCCGCGGCGACGCCTTGGTCAGTTCCTCGATCAGTTCGACGCCCGAGCCGTCGGGCAGGCCGAGATCGGCGATTACCACCGTCGGGCGATAGACTTTGAGATGGCGGCGGGCCGATTTCAGACAATCCGCGCGGCGGATCCGCGCACCGCTGCGCAGACACAGCAATCGCATCGCTTCGCAGGCAAAACGGCTGTCCTCGACAACCAGAATGGTCAGCCCCAGCAGCGGCCGGCTGGCGGTGGAAATGCGGTGCGGGGCGGTGAACGGATCGGTATCGTCCATGTCGGGCTCCTCTCAGCAGACCCGACTCAGGCTAGGGACCGATGGCTAACGCGACGTTAACAGCCGTGCGAATTGGTCCACTTGCCCTTGTGGCGTCTGCACCGCATAACGCAGGCAGACCGCAATCCATTGGAGCTTTTTCATGATCGGACGCCTGAATCACGTCGCCATCGCCGTACCGGACCTCGAAGCCGCAAGGGCGCAATATGCAACCGCGCTGGGGGCAAAAGTCGGCGCTCCGCAGGACGAGCCGGACCACGGCGTCACGGTGGTGTTCATCGAGTTGCCGAACACCAAGATCGAACTGCTGTACCCCTTGGGCGAGAACAGCCCGATCCAGGGATTTCTCGACAAGAATCCGTCAGGTGGAATCCATCACGTCTGTTACGAGGTTGACGATATTCTGGCCGCCCGTGATCATCTGAAGGCCAGCGGTGCCCGCGTGCTGGGCAGCGGTGAACCCAAGATCGGCGCGCATGGCAAGCCGGTGCTGTTCCTGCACCCCAAGGATTTCAACGGCTGTCTGGTCGAGCTGGAACAGGTCTGAGACCGGTTTCGGCCACCCGGTCCATGTAAAGGGAGCCACTCATGGCGATCACATCGGCAATCGTGCTGTTTGCGGTCATCTGGTTCATGACCTTCTTCATTGCCCTGCCGATCCGGCTGAAAACGCAGGGCGATGCGGGAAAGGTCGTGCCCGGCACCCATGCCAGCGCGCCCGAAATACACAACCTGAAGAAAAAGGCGCTGATCACCACCGCCGTGGCGGTGGTGATCTGGGCGACCGTCGTGACGATCATCCTGTCCGGGGTGATCAGCGTACGGGATCTGGACTGGTTCAACCGCATGGGGCCGCCGCACTAGGCGACGCCGGCCCGGTTGCCCAAAGGCGCGCCTTCGGCGCCCGCGATTCCATTTGCGTTCCGGCCACGCGGGCCTTGAGGGGCGGAGCCCCTCAAACTCCCCCTTTCTTTTCGATCTGTTCCGCACATCCCAGCGAAGCCTGGCGCTGCGACCGTGCGTTTCGCGCCGGCTTTTGGCTGCGGCGAGGTTCGGGAGGTTCGGGCACGTCCCGCTTTGCCCACTTGCCCGGGCACCGGCTTGGCGCTACGGTATCCGCGTGTATGCGGGAGAACCGGTCCGACCGGTGCCGAAGGAGCAACCGCCCCGGAAACTCTCAGGCGCAAGGGACCGCAGGCACGCACTGACTCTGGAGAGAGGCGCGCGATGCGTCCGCCGAAGGGATAGCGATCTCAGGCAGAAGGACAGAGGGGGCATCGCATCGCGCAGTCATGCGCGTCAATGGGGTGCCGGATGGTTTGATGAAATCGCCGATATCCCGAATAGGGGGGCCTCTGATATGCGGGGGCGTGGAACCGGAGTCCGGGACAGGAGCCGTCATGACCGATCTTCTGAATACACCGTTGCATGCGCTGCATGTGGAAATGGGGGGCAAGATGGTGGGGTTCGCGGGCTATGAGATGCCCGTGCAGTACCCCTCGGGCATCATGGCCGAACATGTGCATACCCGCACCCGGGCCGGGCTGTTCGATGTCAGCCATATGGGGCAGGTGATCCTGTCCGGTGCGCCGATGGCCGAGATCGCCGCCGCCTTCGAGCGGCTGGTACCGATGGATGTCGTCGGCCTGCCCAAGGGGCGGCAACGCTATGGGCTGTTCCTGAACGCGGAGGGCGGCATTCTGGACGATCTGATGTTCGCCAATCGCGGCGATCACCTTTATGTGGTGGTCAATGCCGCCTGCAAGGCGGATGACATCGCCCGGATGAAGGCCGCGCTGGAGCCGGCCATTACCGTCACCGAAGTGACGGACCGGGCGCTGCTGGCCCTGCAGGGACCCGAGGCCGAGACCGCCCTGATGGAGCTGAACGGCGCCGTGGCGGACATGAATTTCATGGATGTGCGTACGGTGATGCTGGATGGGGTGGCCTGCTGGGTATCCCGGTCGGGCTATACCGGCGAAGACGGGTTCGAGATATCGGTGCCGGCGCGCCATGCCGAAGCGATCGCGCGCCTGTTGCTGAGCCATGACGATGTCATGCCGATCGGTCTGGGGGCACGCGATTCGCTGCGGCTGGAGGCCGGTCTGTGCCTCTATGGCCAGGATATCGACGCAACGACCTTGCCAGCCGAGGCCGGTCTGACCTGGGCGATCCAGAAGGTGCGGCGCACCGGCGGCGACCGTGCCGGCGGATTTCCCGGTGCTGCGGCCGTGCTGCGCCAGATCGACGAAAAACCGACCCGGCGCCGGGTCGGGTTGCGCCCCGAGGGACGCGCGCCGATGCGCGAGGGCGTTGCGCTGTTTGCCGCGGCCGAAGGAGGCGAGCAGATTGGCACGATCACTTCGGGCGGTTTCGGCCCGACGGTCGGTGGACCGGTGGCAATGGGCTATGTGCCAGCCGATCTGGCAGCCGTCGACACCTTGATCTATGGCGAGTTGCGCGGCAAGCGCCTGCCGCTGCATGTGACCGAGCTGCCGTTTGTGGCGGCCAACTTCAAACGATAGTCCAGAAGGGAACACCGGACATGAAATTTACCGAAGAACATGAATGGCTGCTGGAAGAGGGCGAGCTGGTTATCGTCGGCATCACCAAACACGCCGCCGAACAACTGGGCGACGTGGTGTTCGTCGAACTGCCGGAAGTGGGCGACGAGGTCAGCAAGGACGACGAGATCGTGGTGATCGAAAGCGTCAAGGCGGCCAGCGATATCCTGGCGCCGCTGGATGGCGAAATCGTCGAGATCAACGAGGCGCTGACCGACAATCCCGGCCTGGTCAATGAGGATGCCGAGGGCGAGGCCTGGTTCTTCAAGGTCAAGGCCTCGGATCTGAGCCCGATGGACGACTACATGGACGAGGCCGCCTACAAGGACTTTATCGCCTGATCGCATCGGCCGGCGGCAGGGGCTGCCGGCCGATGCGGGACAAGGGGGGCGCGTCCCGCAGCGGCGGGCGCCTGAAACATCTGGAGACATGGGATGCCTTTCAAACCGACGGACTACTTGCCTTATGATTTTGCCAACCGCCGCCATATCGGGCCGTCGCCCGAGGAAATGGCCGAGATGCTGGACACCGTCGGCGCCGAGACGCTGCAGGCGCTGATCGACGACACCGTGCCGCAGGCGATCCGGCAACAGACGCCGCTGGATTTCGGGCGCGCCATGTCCGAACGCGAACTGTTGCACCACATGCGGCTGACCGCGGGCAAGAACAAGGTGCTGACCAGCCTGATCGGGCAGGGATATCATGGCACGGTGACACCGCCGGCGATCCAGCGCAACATCCTGGAGAACCCGGCCTGGTACACCGCCTATACGCCCTATCAGCCGGAAATCAGCCAGGGCCGTCTAGAGGCGCTGCTGAACTATCAGACGATGATCGCCGACCTGACCGGGCTGGAAATCGCCAATGCCTCGCTGCTGGACGAGGCCACCGCCTGTGCCGAGGCCATGACCATGGCGCAGCGCGTGGCCAAGTCCAAATCCAAGGCGTTCTTTGTCGACCGCGATTGCCACCCGCAGAACATCGCGGTGATCCAGACCCGCGCCGCGCCGCTGGGCATCGAGGTGATCGTCGGTAACCCGGACAAGATGCAGGCCGATCAGGTCTTTGGCGCTTTGTTCCAGTATCCCGGGACCTATGGTCATGTGCGCGATTTCACCGACCATATCGCCGCCTTGCACGAGGCAAAGGTCATTGGCATCGTCACGGCAGACCCGCTGGCATTGACACTGTTAAAGGAACCCGGCGCGATGGGGGCTGATATCGCCATCGGCAGTACCCAGCGGTTCGGCGTTCCTCTGGGCTATGGCGGGCCGCATGCGGCCTATATGGCGACCAAATCCGCCCATGCCCGGGCGATGCCGGGCCGTCTGGTCGGGGTCAGCGTGGATTCGCACGGCAACCGCGCCTATCGCCTGTCCCTGCAGACCCGCGAACAGCATATCCGCCGGGAAAAGGCGACCAGCAACGTCTGCACCGCGCAGGCGCTCTTGGCGGTGATGGCGTCGATGTATGCGGTATTTCACGGCCCCAAGGGGCTGAAGGCCATCGCGCAGCGCATCCACCGCAAGACCGTGCGGCTGGCAAACGGGCTGGAAGAGGCCGGGTTCAAGGTCGACCCCAAGGTCTTTTTCGACACGATTACGGTCGATGTCGGCCCGCTGCAGGCGGCGGTGCTGAAATCGGCGGTGGACGAGGGGATCAACCTGCGCCGGGTCGGCGAGCGCCGCGTCGGCATCACGCTGGACGAATGCACCCGCCCGGAGAACATCGAGTCGGTCTGGCGCGCCTTTGGCATTTTCAGAAAGGATGACGTGTTCGAGGCAAAATACCGCGTGCCCGAGGCCATGCACCGCAAGACCGAGTATCTGACGCACCCGATCTTTCACATGAACCGGGCGGAAACCGAGATGATGCGCTATATGCGCCGGCTTGCGGATCGCGATCTGGCTCTGGACCGGGCGATGATCCCGCTGGGCAGCTGCACGATGAAGCTGAACTCGGCGGCCGAGATGATGCCGGTCAGCTGGCGCGAGTTTTCCCGCCTGCATCCCTTTGCCCCGGCCGATCAGGCCCAGGGCTATGCCGAACTGATCGCCGATCTGTCGGACAAGCTGTGCCGGATCACCGGCTATGACGCGATTTCCATGCAGCCCAATTCGGGCGCGCAGGGGGAATATGCCGGGTTGCTGACAATCGCCGCCTGGCACCGCGCCAACGGTCAGGGGCATCGCAACATCTGCCTGATCCCGGTAAGTGCGCATGGCACCAATCCGGCCAGCGCCAACATGGTCGGCTGGAAGGTGGTGCCGGTCAAGACCGCGCCCAATGGCGATATCGATCTCGACGATTTCCGCGCCAAGGCGGAAAAGCACAGCGATGACCTTGCCGGCTGCATGATCACCTATCCCAGCACCCACGGGGTGTTCGAGGAAACCGTTACCGAGATCACCGCGATCACCCATGACCATGGCGGTCAGGTCTATATCGACGGGGCCAACATGAACGCCATGGTCGGCCTCAGCCGTCCCGGCGATCTGGGCGGCGATGTCAGCCACCTGAACCTGCACAAGACGTTCTGCATCCCGCATGGCGGCGGCGGTCCCGGCATGGGGCCGATCGGGGTCAAGGCGCATCTGGAACCGCATCTGCCCGGTCATCCGGCGACCGGCGGTACCGAGGGGCCGGTTTCGGCCGCGCCCTTTGGCTCGCCTTCGATCCTGCCGATCAGCTGGGCCTATTGCCTGCTGATGGGGGGCGACGGGCTGACCCAGGCGACGCGGGTGGCAATCCTGAATGCCAACTATATCGCCAAGCGCCTGGAGGGCGCTTATGAGGTGCTGTATCGCGGCAGGACGGGGCGCGTGGCGCATGAATGCATCATCGACACGCGGCCGTTTGCCGACAGTGCAGGCGTTACTGTAGATGACATAGCCAAGCGCCTGATAGATAACGGCTTTCACGCTCCAACCATGAGCTTTCCCGTGGCCGGCACCCTGATGATCGAGCCGACTGAAAGCGAGACCAAGGCCGAGCTGGACCGCTTTTGCGACGCCATGCTGGCGATCCGCCAGGAAATCGCCGACATCGAGGAGGGCCGGATCGACGCCGAAAACAATCCCCTGAAGAACGCGCCGCACACGATGGAGGATCTGGTCAAGGAGTGGGACCGGCCCTACACACGCGAACAGGGCTGTTTTCCGCCGGGCGCGTTCCGGGTCGACAAGTACTGGCCGCCGGTCAACCGCGTCGACAACGTTTATGGCGACCGCAACCTGATCTGTTCCTGTCCGCCGATGGAAGACTATGCCGAGGCGGCGGAATAGCCGGGCAGCGGCTCAGGCAAACGGGTCGCGGTCATAGCGCACCGCCGCAAGGTACAATCCCTGCGGCGGGCTGACCGGGCCGCAGGCGGCGCGGTCGCGGGCCGCCAGCGCCCCGGCCACATCCGCGGGCGTCCAGGCCCCGGCGCCGACCCGCTCCAGCGTGCCGACAAAGCTGCGCACCTGGTTGTGCAGGAAGGATCGCGCCCGCACGTGGACATGCAGTTCGGGTCCGGACAGGCCATCGGTGGTTTCGACGCGTAATTCATCCAGCGTTTTCACCGGGCTGGCCGCCTGGCACATGGTGCTGCGAAAGGTGGTAAAGTCATGTCGGCCGATCAGGCGGTCGGCGGCCTGTTGCATCGCGGTGGCGTCCAGCCGGTGATTGATCCGCCAGACCTGACCGGCGTCATGGGTCGCCGGCGCCCGGCGCATCAGGATGCGAAACAGATAGCGCCGCTCGACCGCCGAAAACCGCGCATGCCAGTCCTCGGCGACCCGGGCACAGGCAACAATCGCCACGGGGGCGGGTTTCAGGTGGTGGTTCAGCGCCTCGGACAGGCGGAACGGATCCCAGTCGCGCGCCATGTCGCACTGCGCCACCTGACCCAGCGCATGCACCCCGGCATCGGTGCGCCCGGCGGCGGCGATGGTGTGTGCACCGGGCTGCAGCCGGGCCAGTGCGGCCTCGATGGCGCCCTGAACCGTGGGCAGATCCTTTTGCCTCTGCCAGCCGGCAAAGGGGGCGCCCTGGTATTCGACTTTCATGGCATAACGCGGCATGGCCGCGCTGCTACCCCGTGCCGGGCGCGACGGCAAGGCTGGTATCGCGCCGGTCGTCTGCCTATCTTGAGGAAAATATTTGGGGCAGGGCGCGGATTTGGTCATTTCCAACCTTGCCGACGGTCTGGTGCGCGGCATCGAAACCGTCGGCGACACGATATCTGAAACGCTGTTTGAACCGGTGATCCGCCTGGGCGTCACCGGGCTGGCGCGCTCGGGCAAGACGGTGTTCATCACCTCGCTGGTGGCCAACCTGATGGACCGGGGCCGCATGCCCGGTCTGGCGGCGGCGCAAGAGGGCCGCATCGAGGCCGCCTTTCTGCAGCCCCAGCCCGACGACACGGTGCCGCGATTCGACTATGAAACCCATCTGGCCGCGCTGACCTCGTCAGTACCGCACTGGCCCGACAGCACCCGGGCGATCTCGGAACTGCGGCTGTCGCTGCGGGTACGCCCCACGGGGCTGCTGGCCGGGCTGCAGGGGCCGCGCACGGTGCATCTGGACATCGTCGACTATCCCGGCGAATGGCTGCTGGATCTGGCCTTGCTGGAAAAATCCTATGCGCAATGGTCGACCGAGACGCTGGCGCGCATGCAGGGGCGGCCACAGGCCGACGCCTATCGCGCGCTGATAGACACCGAGGATGGCAGTGCCGAACTGGAAGAGACCCGCGCCCAGGCACTGGCCCGTGACTTTACCGCCTATCTGGCGGCGCTGCGCGATGCCGGGTATTACGACTGCACGCCGGGGCGGTTCCTGTTGCCCGGCGATCTGGCCGGCTCGCCGGTTCTGACCTTTGCGCCGCTGACGCCGCTGGACAGCGCGCCGCGCCGCTCGCTCTGGCGCGAGATGGAGCGGCGGTACGAAGCCTATAAGGGGCAGGTGGTGAAACCGTTCTTTCGCGACCATTTCGCCCGCATCGACCGGCAGGTCGTGCTGGTCGATGCGCTGGGTGCGATCCACAAGGGGCCGCGCGCGGTCGAGGACATGCGGGGCGCGATGGCCGACATCCTGGGCGCCTTTCGCCCCGGCACCAACGCCTTTCTGACCCGGCTGCTGCTGGGCAAGCGGGTGGAACGCATCCTGTTCGCCGCCACCAAGGCGGATCACCTGCATCACCAGCAGCATGCCCGCCTGACCGCGATCATGCAGGCCCTGACCCGCGAGGCGCGCGACCGGGCGCGGTTCGCCGGGGCCGAGACTGCCGCGATGTCCATCGCCGCCCTGCGCGCGACCACCGAAGAGATGCGATCCCATGACGGGCACGAACTGGCCTGCGTGCGCGGCACCCTGCTGAACCCGGATGGCAGCCGGGGCAAGGCCAGCGCCATGTATCCGGGCGAATTGCCCGCGGATCCGGCGCGCCTGCTGGGGCCGGCGCGCGACGGGGCCGAGACCTGGCTGGACGCGGATTACCGGATCATGGGTTTTGCGCCCGCGCCGCTGACCCTGAGGCCCGGCGACGGGCCGCCGCATGTGCGGCTGGACCGGGCCGCGCAATTTCTGATCGGTGACCGGCTGTGAGTATCGCGCTGCGCGCGGCCAGGCCGCTGGATGCCGGCGCCACCGGTGACATCCTGTGGCGTTTCCAGGATCGCACCGACTGGATACCGGCGTTGTATTCGGCGGCACAGACCATTGCCTTTTGCGGTCAGATGATCGACCGCGGCTGGGTGACCGTCGCAACCGAGAACGGCCGCGTTCAGGGCTTTCTGGCTCGGGACGGACAGGAGATCTGCGGGCTCTATCTGGACGAAGCGGCGCGTGGCCGTGGCATCGGTTGGCTGCTGCTGCGGGACGCTCAGCGTCACGCCCGGCGGTTGCGGCTGCGCAGCTTTGCGGCCAATGGCCGGGCGCGCGATTTTTACCGGCGTGCCGGTTTTGTGCCCGTGGCCCATGGCGACGGGCGCGACAATGACGAAAACCTGCCCGACATCGCCTATGTCTGGCACAAGGAGGTGGCCGCATGACACAGGGCCCCGTGCTGTTCGATCTGGAAGACAAGGACCCGCCGGTCTCGGTGGCCGATGCGCCGCCGGTGCCCGACCCGTCGGGTCCGGCGGACCGATCCGAGCAGTCAGACCTGCCGGCGCCGGACGGGCAGGCGATGCAATTGGCGGCGCGGGTGGCGGCGCGGCGCCCGTCGCGGCTGGCGCGATGGTTCTGGGGGCTGGTCGCGGCGGTGCTGGGCGCGATGATCTCGGTCGCGACCTGGGATTTCGCCACCGGCCTTGTCGCCCGCGCCCCGGTTCTGGGCTGGATCGTCACCGGGTTGGTCGGCGCGCTGCTGCTGGTGCTGCTAATCATGGCCCTGCGCGAGGCGGCGGCCATCGGGCGGCTGCGGCGCATCGACGGTCTGCATCGCGCCGCCGATGCCGCGCTGGCCGAAGACGACCTGTCCGGCGCGCGCGCGGTCGCAGACCGGTTGCTGGCCTTTTATGCCGGGCGTGACGACACGAAATGGGGGCGGCAGCGTCTGTGCGAACGGGCGGACGAGCAATTCGACGCCGCGGCCGTGCTGGCCCTGGCCGAGGACGAATTGCTGGCGCCACTGGACCGGGCCGCCAGCCGCGAGGTCGAGGCCGCCGCGCGCCAGGTCGCGACGGTGACCGCGCTGGTGCCACTGGCGCTGGCCGATGTCGCCGCGGCGCTGACCGCAAACCTGCGGATGATCCGCCGTGTCGCCGAGATCTATGGCGGGCGCTCGGGGCTGATCGGCAGCTGGCGCCTGACCCGCGCAGTGTTCGCGCATCTGCTGGCCACCGGCGCCGTGGCGGTGGGCGACGATCTGCTGGAACCGGTTCTGGGGGGCTCGATTCTGTCGAAACTGTCGCGCCGCTTTGGCGAGGGGCTGGTCAATGGCGCCCTGACCGCCCGGGTCGGTGTGGCGGCGATCGAGGTTTGCCGGCCTCTGCCGTTTTCGGGCAAACGCCGCCCCTCGGTGCGCGGCATCGTCAAGCGGGCGCTGGGCGGGATTTTTGGCGGCACATCCGCCTGAGCGCGCCATTCCGGTGCCCACGGCCTTTTCGTTCGGCGCCGATCTGTGGTAGCCTGACGACGGATTGGTTGGGGAACACAATGCCGGAAACATCAGAAGTTGCTGCATATTATGCCAGCGGATCGCTGCGCGACAGGATCGTTGCGGGGTTGGAACAGGCAGGGGCCAGGCCACCGCTGAATCTGGACACGCTGGCCCAGTTCGACGAATTCCATATCGGCGGCCGCCCGGCCACCAAGGCCTTTGTGCAGCGGCTGGGCCTGAGCGCCGGCAGTCGCATTCTGGATCTTGGCTGTGGTCTGGGCGGACCGGCGCGATTCATCGCCAAGACCACAGGCGCGCGGGTGACCGGGATCGATCTGACCCGGGAATTCGTCGAGGTGGGGCGCGAACTGACCGGGATGGTGCTGATGGTGGACCGGGTCGAACTGGTTCAGGGCAGTATTCTCGACCTGCCATTTCAGGGCGACCGGTTCGACGTGGCCTACATGATCCATGTGGGCATGAATATTGCCGACAAGGCGGCACTGGCGGCCGAAGCGGCCCGGGTGCTGAAGCCCGGCGGCCTGTTCGCCATTTACGACGTGATGGCCACCGGTACGGCACCGCCGACATATCCGGTACCCTGGGCCAGCAGCGCAGACCAGAGCGCCCTGGCCACGCCGGCCAACTATCGCGCGGCGCTGGAGGGGGCCGGGTTCCGGATCGAGTCCGAGACCGACCGCACGGCGTTCGCCCAGGCGGTTTTCGCGAAACGCGCGGAACTGCAGGCCGACGGCTTGCCGGTCCTGGGCCAGCATCTGGTGATGGGGCCGGACAGCGCCACCAAGATCGCCAATCTCGAGTCGGCCATCAATGACGGCCGACTAGCCCCGGTCGAGATCATCGCCCGTCTGCCCGAATAGGCCGGGCTTGATCTGCCGCAAGGCAGACCCGCGCGGGACTGCGGCAGACTTCCGGCGACGCAGCCGGAGAGCGATCATGGTGGATCACGGACATAGCCCGCAGGAAATCGCGGCACGTATCGGCGCCCCTCAGGGCCGCGGCGTGCTGCGCGATCTGGTCTATGGGGCCATAGACGGGTCGGTGACCACATTCGCCATCGTCGCCGGGGTTGCCGGGGCCGGCCTGTCGCCCTTTGTCATCGTCGCGCTGGGGCTGGCCAATGTGCTGGCCGACGGCTTCTCGATGGCGGCGGGCAATTATTCCGGCACCAAGGCAGAGCAGGACAATATCCGCCGCATCCGCGCCATAGAGGAACGCCACATCGCCCGCTATCCGGATGGCGAGCGTCTGGAGGTGGCGGAAATCCTGGCGCAAAAGGGGCTCAGCGGCCAGGTGTTGCAGGATGCCACCACGGCGATTACCGCCGACAAGGACACCTGGATCGGGCTGATGCTCGAGGGCGAATACGGTCTGGGTGGCATCGATCCGAACCCGATGCGCGCCGCACTGGCGACCTTTGGCGCCTTTCTGGTCGCCGGCCTGATTCCGCTTTTGCCCTTTCTTTTCGGTCTGCCCGGGGCGTTCAACCTGTCGGCGCTGATGACCATGGGCGTGTTCTTTGCCATCGGGGCCCTGAAAAGCCGCTGGTCGCTGGCGCCGTGGTGGCGTTCGGGTGTCGAGACCTTGCTGATTGGCGGTGTGGCGGCGGGGATCGCCTATGCGGTGGGCACGTTGTTTCACGCCTGAACCGGAATTTTCAGGCGGCCCTGCAGGCGGTAGCGACTCGCAGATGGTCCGCAACTGCCGAGTTCTGTTCTGTTTCCAAACGCGGAAAAATCCGTCCGGCAGAGACTCATTGGGCGGCACAGGGGGGGGAATTGCGGCGCAATTGTGGCAGAGATTTTGCGACCGGCGGCGCCCCGTGCAAAGCTTATGCGCATTCGGGGGAGCCAGGATGACAGAAACCACGAACAGAAAACGGCATCTGCAACGCATTGCGGATCAAAAGATCGCCCGAACGGCCCGGGACCGCCGGCGCCGGGCACTGGAGTCGATCTCGTATTACAGCATCATCGTGACCGCCGATGGCAACGTGACCCGCGAAATCAGCGCCAATGCGCCGCCGACCCTGTCTGAACTGGCGGAACTGGCCGGGGGCGACGCCTATGTCGTTTCGGTGGGCGTGCGCCGCAGACCCCGCACCCGGCGCACCGTGCTGCGCCTGGTATCGGAATAAGCGCTCTGCAAGGAGCCCGCACCGGTGCGGCGCCACCGCTGGTTTCCGCCACTGGACGATAACGGCCCGCGCGCCTATAACGCCGCGCATGAGCCGTTTTTGTCTCATCCTCATTCGAATTACCTCCCCGGCGCTCTGATCCTGAGACGCCGGGCAAAGGTGTTCGAGCCCTCGCACCGACCGCTTGCATCATATCCCGATACGACTGATTCAAAGGACGCCACCCATGTGCGCCGATACGACGATTGAAACGCCCGACTACAAATCGACCCTGAACCTGCCCAAGACCGGCTTTCCGATGCGCGCCGGCCTGCCCAAGCGCGAGCCCGAATGGCTGGCCCGCTGGGAGCGGATCGAAATCTATGACCGGTTGCGCGAAAAAACGGGCCGCACCCCGTTCACGCTGCATGACGGGCCGCCCTATGCCAACGGGCACCTGCATATCGGCCACGCGCTGAACAAAACGATCAAGGACATGATCGTTCGCAGCCACCAGATGATGGGATTTGACGCGCGCTATGTGCCGGGCTGGGATTGCCACGGCCTGCCGATCGAGTGGAAGATCGAGGAACAGTACCGCGCCAAGGGGCTGGACAAGGATGCGGTGCCGATCAACGATTTCCGCGCCGAATGCCGCAAGTTCGCCGAAGGCTGGATCAACATCCAGCGCGAGGAATTCAAACGTCTGGGCGTCACCGGCAACTGGGCCGATCCGTACCTGACGATGGATTTCCACGCCGAGCGGGTGATCGCCGAGGAGTTCCAGAAATTCCTGATGAACGGCACGCTCTATCAGGGCAGCAAGCCGGTGATGTGGTCGCCCGTCGAACAGACCGCCCTGGCCGAGGCCGAGGTCGAGTATCACGACAAGGAAAGCTTTACCATCTGGGTCAAGTTCAGGGTCGTGGGCGCCACGGGGTCGACATCGTCGGCGGCCGGGCCAGCCGACGACCTGCTGGGCGCTTCTGTCGTGATCTGGACCACCACCCCCTGGACCATCCCGTCGAACAAGGCGGTGGTTTACGGTCAGGACTTTGCCTATGGCCTTTACGAGGTCACCGGCACGCCCGCGGAATCCTGGGCCAGGGTCGGCGACCGGTTCCTGCTGGCCGACAGGCTGGCGGCGGATGTGATGGCGCGCGCGCGGCTCGAGGACGACATGTGGACCCGGGTGCGGGATGTCAGCGCCGCGGAACTATCCGGCCTGTCGCTGATGCACCCGCTGGCCGGGGTCGAGGGCGGCGATGCCGAGTGGGATGAACCGCGCGATTTCCGGGCCGCGCCCTTTGTTACCGACGAGGAAGGCACCGGGTTCGTGCATTGCGCGCCCAGCCACGGGATGGAGGAATTCGAGCTTTATCGCGATCTCGGAATGCTGCAGCAGGTGATCACCTACAACGTCGATCCCGACGGGCGGTTCCGCGCCGATCTGCCGCTGTTCGGCGGCAAGGCGATCCTGAAACCGAACGGCAAGGAGGGCGATGCCAACAAGGCGGTGATCGACAAGCTGGCCGAGGTCGGCGGACTGCTGGCGCGCGGCAAGATCAAGCACAGTTACCCGCATAGCTGGCGGTCCAAGGCGCCGGTGATCTATCGCAACACGCCGCAATGGTTCGCCGCCATCGACCGCACGGTCGGCGACGGGCAGGACGAGTATGGCACCACCATCCGCGAACGCGCCCTGAACAGCATCGACCAGTTGGTGAAATGGACCCCCAAAACCGGGCGCAACCGGCTGTACAGCATGATCGAGGCGCGGCCCGACTGGGTGCTCAGCCGCCAGCGCGCCTGGGGCGTGCCGCTGACCTGTTTCGTGAAAAAGGGGGCGCTGCCGACCGACGCCGATTACCTGTTGCGCGATGCAGACGTGAACGCCCGCATTCTGGAGGCGTTCGAGGCCGAGGGCGCGGATGCCTGGTATGCCGAGGGCGCCAAGGCACGTTTCATCGGCAATGCCGCCGACCCCGAGGACTATGATCAGGTGTTTGACGTGCTGGACGTGTGGTTTGACAGCGGGTCGACCCATGCCTTTGTGCTGCGCGACCGCGCCGACGGCACGGCGGACGGCATCGCCGATGTCTATATGGAGGGCACCGACCAGCATCGCGGCTGGTTCCACTCCTCGATGCTGCAGGCCTGCGGCACGTTGGGGCGGGCGCCCTATCGCAACGTGGTCACGCATGGTTTTACCCTGGACGAAAAGGGCGCCAAGATGTCCAAATCGCTGGGAAATACCATCGTGCCGGAAACCGTGGTCAAGCAATATGGCGCGGATATCCTGCGCCTGTGGGTGGCCCAGACCGATTACACAAGCGATCAGCGCATCGGCCCGGAAATCCTGAAAGGCGTGGCCGACAGCTATCGGCGGCTGCGCAACACCATGCGCTTCATGCTGGGCTCGCTGGCCGATTTTGCGGACACCGATCGGGTCGCGCCGGCGGACATGCCGGAACTGGAGCGCTGGGTGCTGCACCGCCTGGCGGAACTGGACGAGACCGTGCGCCAGGGCTATGCCGCGTTCGATTTCCAGGGCGTGTTCCAGGCGGTGTTCACCTTTGCCACGGTCGATCTCAGCGCGTTCTATTTCGACATCCGCAAGGACGCGCTGTATTGCGACGGCGACACGACGCGCCGCCGTGCCGCGCGCACGGTGCTGGATATCCTGTTTCACCGCCTCACCACCTGGCTGGCGCCGATTCTGGTCTTCACCATGGAAGAGGTCTGGCTGGAACGCTTCCCGGGCGAGGACAGTTCGGTGCATCTGGTGGACATGCCGGACACGCCCACCGACTGGCGCGATCCCGAGCTGGCGGCGAAATGGTCGGCGATCCGTCAGGCTCGCCGGGTGGTGACCGCCGCGCTCGAGGTGCAGCGCACCGACAAAGTGATCGGCGCCAGCCTTGAGGCCGCGCCGGTCGTGCATGTGCGCGAAGCCGAGACGTTGGCGGCGCTGAAATCGGTGCCGTTCGACGACATCTGCATCACCTCGGGGCTGACCCTGACCGCAGATCCCAGCCCGGCCGAAGCGTTCCGCCTGCCGGAAATCGAGGGGATCGGCGTGGTCTTTGAAAAGGCCGACGGCAAGAAATGCCAGCGCTGCTGGAAGATTCTGCCCGATGTCGGCCGTCACGATCATCCGGGCGTTTGCAGCCGCTGCCAGGACGCGCTGGCTTAGCAACGTGGCGCCGCGCCGCCGTTTCCGGGCCTGTCGGGTCCGTTGCCGGCGGCGCGGCGTTGACCTTGGCGATCCGGGCTGCGCAAATGCACTCAGTGCATACGGATCGGACAGCGTGCCTTGAGTNGCTGCCAGGACGCGCTGGCTTAGCAACGTGGCGCCGCGCCGCCGTTTCCGGGCCTGTCGGGTCCGTTGCCGGCGGCGCGGCGTTGACCTTGGCGATCCGGGCTGCGCAAATGCACTCAGTGCATACGGATCGGACA
Organism: Sedimentitalea sediminis; assembly: GCF_042687825.1. NCBI lineage: Bacteria > Pseudomonadati > Pseudomonadota > Alphaproteobacteria > Rhodobacterales > Paracoccaceae > Sedimentitalea > Sedimentitalea sediminis. The sequence continues at coordinate 16,209 of NZ_JBHUQE010000026.1, forward strand.
GCGTGCCTTGAGTCTCTTTGTTTTCCTGTCGGTTCTGTTCGCAGCCTTTCTGCACGCCCTGTGGAATGCGCTGATCAAGAACGGCAGCTCGAAGATGACCGGCATGCTGATCCTGACGCTGGTGCAGGGCGGTATCGGGTTTGGCATTGCGCTGACCTTGCCCTGGCCCACGGGCGAGGTCTGGCGGTGGCTGCTGTTCTCGGGGCTGTTTCACGCCGGTTACAAGCTGTTTCTGGCCTTTGCCTATGAACAGGGCGACCTCAGCCGGGTCTATCCGATCGCCCGCGGGGCGGCGCCGATGCTGGTGACCGGGTTCAGCGCGGCGGCGCTTGCCGACGTGATCGCGCCGCTGGAATATGTCGGTATCTTCGTTCTGGGCACCGGCATCGCGGTCATGGCGCGCGGCGCGTTTGCCAACGGCGAATCCCGGCGATTGGTGCCGCTGGCGCTGGGTTCGGCGCTGATGACAGCGGGCTATTCCCTGGTCGATGGGCTGGGCGCGCGGGTGGCGGGCGACGCGGTCCTGTATGTCGCCTGGCTGTTCACCCTGGATGCGGCCCTGTTCACGCCGCTGTGCCTGGCGCTGCGGGGGCGGGATGTGTTGCGGGCCAGCCGCGGGGACTGGCTGCGCGGCAGCCTGGCGGCGGTGGCCTCGTATGGCGCCTATGCGATCGCGGTCTGGGCGATGACGCAGGCGCCGATCGCGCTGGTGGCAGCGCTGCGTGAAACCTCGATCCTGTTCGCGGTGCTGATCGGCTGGCTGGGCTTTGGCGACCGCATGGATCGGGCCAAGGCGCTGGCGGCGGTGCTGATCCTGTCCGGCATGGCGCTGACACGGTTGTGACGGGGCAGGCGGCGCAATCCGGCACACCCGGCAATCGCCCGGATTTTCGCCGCCCCGGGGCAAGAAAACCGTTTGCATCCGGCGGCATCGCAAAGCACCGTAGGTCAACCCATCCGACAAGGAGATGAACCTTTGAGCAACACCGAGGATCGCGCCGCCCTGAAACAGGCGGTACAGGCAAAGCTGATGTCGCTGGAAGAGGCGGAACTGGCCGCCGCCAAGGCACATTACGAAAGCTTTCTGCGCGACTCGCAGTTGGACGGCCGCGAGGCGCATGACAAGGACGATATTGCCGATGCCCGCGAAAACGCCGATCTGGCCGCGGCCTTTGACCATCCGGTGCACACCCACAGCGCCAAGATCGATGCCATCGAGAACACCGATTTTTCGCTGACCGATACGGTGCGTCCGGGGGCGATCGTTTCGTTCAACAACCGGCATTTCATCGTCGTGGTCTCGACGGTGAAATTCCAGTGCAACGATGTCACCTATATGGGCATTTCCACGCAAAGCCCGATCTACAAGGCCATGGCCGGGCTGCAGGAAGGCGACAGCTTTACCTTTAATGGCCGCGAAATCACGCTGGACAGCGTTCTGTAGCGTCGGGCCGGCCCTGCGCCGGTCGTCCCTGCCGGGGGCCGGCGTTCCGCCACCAGACGGGCCGCGCGGCGGTGTGTGTCCGTCAGGCAGGCGATAAAACCCTCGCCAAAACGGCGCGACGGGCGTATTCCCTTCACATGGCAAATATCGTCCCCATCGCCGAGGCGCGAACCCTGCCGCTGTGGCGGCGCCCGGTGACCTTGCTGTTCGTCACGGCGATGACGATGCCGGTGGCGTTCTATACCTGGTATGCGCTCTTGAACAATTTCGTCATCGAAATGGCGCAGTTTGACGGGGCCGATATCGGGCTGTTGCACACGGTGCGTGAAATACCCGGCTTTCTGGCCGTCGGGGTGATCGCCCTGATCCTGTTCGTGCGCGAACAGGTGTTGGGGCTGGTGTCGCTGGCGATGCTGGGTCTGGCCACGGCCTTTACCGCCTGGTTTCCCAGTCTCGGCGGGCTGCTGTTCCTGACCCTGCTCAGTTCGATCGGCTTTCACTATTTCGAGACGGTGAACCAGTCGCTGCAATTGCAATGGCTGCCCAAGGCGCGCGCGCCACAGATTCTGGGGTGGATCATGGGCGCGGCTTCGGCGGTGACGCTGGCGGTCTATGTGCTGATCGTTCTGATGTGGGAGCCGCTGGGGCTGACCTATAACCTGGTGTTCATGACCGCGGGCGGGGTGACCTTTGGCATGGCCGTGCTGTGCCTGATCGCCTTTCCGCAATTCGAGGCGCCGCATCCGCAGATCAAGAAAATGGTGCTGCGCCGCCGCTATTGGCTGTATTATGCGCTGCAGTTCATGTCCGGGGCGCGGCGGCAGATTTTCATGGTCTTTGCCGGCTTCATGATGGTCGAAAGGTTCGGCTTTCAGGTGCATGAACTGACCGGACTCTACCTGATCAACCTGGTGGTCAACATGGTCGCCGCGCCGTTTCTGGGCCGTGCGGTCGGGCATTTCGGCGAGCGCCGGACGCTGATCTGCGAATATGTCGGGCTGGCCGTGGTGTTCCTGATGTATGGTGGCGTCTACTGGTTCGGCTGGGGCGTCTTCCTGGCGGCGACGCTCTATGTGATCGACCACATCCTGTTCGGTCTGGCGCTGGCGCTGAAAACCTATTTCCAGAAAATAGCCGATCCCGGCGATATCGCCCCCACCGCCGCCGTGGCCTTTACCATCAACCATATCGCGGCAGTGTTCCTGCCGGTGCTGCTGGGTCTGTTGTGGGTGATCTCGCCGGCAGCGGTTTTCGGGCTGGCCGCCGGCATGGCGCTGATCTCGCTGGCTCTGTCGCTGCTGATCCCGCGCCACCCGGAACCGGGGCGCGAAACGGTCTTTGCCCGTGGCTGGCCCGCCGTGGCGGAATAGCTGCCGGCCGGATGCGGGGTTCATCGCCGGTCGCGCTTGACCTTGGGCTGCCGCAGCCCTAGGCCCGTGCCGACCCTTGCAGGAGACGCCGATGCCCACCTTTACCGCCCTCACCACGTTGACCGGCAAGAAACCCGCCGAGGCTTTGGGCGCGGCGATGGAGCGGTTGCAGCCGGAACCCACCGGCGTCGGCGTGTTCGAAGTCGAGGACGGCTCGGGCCTGTGGGAGGTCGGCGGCTATTTTGATTGCGAACCCGAAGCGACGGCACTGGCGCTGCTGGCGGCGGCGTTTCAGGCCAAGCCCTTTGTCGTTTCGCAACTGCCGGAAACCGACTGGGTTGCGCATGTGCGCCGCGAATTGGCGCCGGTGCAGGCCGGTCGGTTCTTTGTCTATGGCAGCCATGATGCCGACAAGGTGCCAGCCGGGGCCGAGCCGCTGCTGATCGAGGCGGCGATGGCCTTTGGCACCGGGCATCATGGCACCACGCTGGGCTGTCTGCGGGCGCTGGAAAACCTTGTCGGCCAGGGCGTCGCGGCAAGACGCGTTGCCGATATCGGCTGCGGCACGGCGGTTCTGGCCATGGCGGCGGCACGGGTCTGGGACGGCACCATCCTGGCCAGCGACATCGACCAGGTCGCGGTCGAGGTCGCCGAGGCCAATCTGCGGGCCAATGGCTTGCAGGGACGCATCGCCTGCGTCGAGGCCGCCGGCTTCGATCATCCCGATCTGCGCGCGGCGGCGCCCTATGATCTGATATTCGCCAATATCCTCAAAGGTCCGCTGGTGGCGCTGGCGCCGGATCTGATCGCCAGCCTGACTGCGGGCGGCCATGCCATTCTGTCCGGCATCCTGAACGAACAGGCCGAGGATGTGATCGCGGTTTATGCCGCATGCGAAACCAATCTGGTGGGACGAGAGCAGATTGGTGACTGGACGACCCTGATCGTTCAAAAAGGATCCGCATAAGCGGCAAATTGTCTGTATCTTGGACGGCTGCCCCTTTTTCGCCACAATTGATCGATAAAAATTGATTCAATCCGGTGGGGGCCGGTTCCAAGAGGCTGTCATGAACGAGTGCCAGATCGACTTTTTTGCGCGCCTGAAACGGCTTGAGGCGACGCGACAACCGGCCGCGCGAAGCCTGACGGGGCGGATGCTTCCGGCCGGTCTGATTGCCGGGATGAAACGGCCAGCGTCCTGGCGTGTCACCACCCGTCTTGCCGCGGTCATCTTGATGACATTCTTCGTGTTCAAGGGCGGACTGATGGCGGGTCTGGGCGAAGACTCCTATCGCGACGCAGTCGCCCGGTCGCAGAACGGTGTGCTGATCGAAAGGGGCGGGGCGCTGCTGATGCAGATGGACCCTCTGAGCCGCTGGATTGCGCGTTCGATCAGAATGGTCGCAAGCTAGCGCGCCGGCCGGTCCGAACGGCAAGGCCGCGACAAGCAAAAGCCGCGTACCCGGAGGGGGCGCGGCTTTCTGTCGGTGTTCCGGCGACTCGTTCCGGGCCGCGCGGGGCCGGTTTCGGCGGCGGCCCTGGCCGTCAAGACCTCAGAAACGGATCTTTCCATGGGCAACCGAGTCGATGTCGCCGCGTTCCAGACCGATATCTGCCAGTTCGCGATCCGACAGGCTCGACAAGGCGTTGCGGGTCATGCGGGCATCGTTCCATGCGGCAATCATGCCGCCCAGATTGGTCAGAAAGGCGCCGATGCGGCCGGAATGGCCGAGCGAGCCGTAAGTGGTGCGGGTGGTGTCAATAGCAGCCATGTCCGTGTGTCCTCTGTTCGTGTGTCAGGCGTGATTCTGTGTTGCTTCGGAGGGCAGATACGGATGCGCCCGGCGCCGGACAACTGCGGAAAATGCATAGTTTCCATGCAATATGTGCATGGGAGAAAATGTCTGTAACTTACTAATAAAACAGGTGAAAATAGCATGGCGACAGTGTCGTTTTCCGACCCGGAGATGTCGCAATTTTCTCGGAATGTCGCAACCGGACAAGCAAGGTCGCATACTGGCGGTGTTGCAAAACTCATGGACCATGTTCGCGTTTCGTGCTAGTGCATCAAAAAAGCAACAAAATGGCTGCAAAAGATCGAGCGCAGCGTACCGAAACAGGCAGGAACGGGCAGGCATGCGAATTTTGGGCATCGATCCGGGGCTGCGGACCCTGGGATGGGGCGTGATCGACTCGAACGGATCGCGGTTGCGCCATGTCGCCAATGGCCAGATCAAGTCCAACGGAGGCGATCTGGCAGTACGGTTGTTGTCGCTCTATGACCAGTTGGGCGAGGTACTACGCTTGCACCGGCCCGAGTCTGCCGCAGTCGAGCAGACCTTTGTCAACAAGGACGGCGCCGGCACGCTCAAGCTGGGCCAGGCGCGAGGTATTGCGCTGCTGGTGCCGGCTCAGGCGGGTCTGCCGGTCGGCGAATATGCACCCAACCGGGTGAAAAAGACCGTGGTGGGTGTCGGGCACGCGGACAAGGCGCAAGTGCTGCACATGGTACGGTTGCAACTGCCGGGTTGCGAACCGGCCGGGCCGGATGCTGCCGACGCGCTGGCGATCGCCATGTGCCACGCGTTCTATAGCGCCGCAGCCGCGACAACCCTGCGCGAGGCGCGGGCATGATCGGGCGGTTGCGGGGTCGGCTGGAATATCGCGGCAGCGATCACATTCTGATCGACGTTCAGGGGGTTGGCTATATCGTGCATTGCTCGGATCGCACGCTGGCCGCGCTGCCAGGGCCGGGCGAGGCGGTTTCGCTGTTCACCGATCTGCTGGTGCGCGAGGATCTGATGCAGCTTTTCGGCTTTCCCAGCCTGATGGAAAAGGAATGGCACCGGCTGCTGATGAGCGTACAGGGCGTGGGGGCCAAGGCCTCGCTGGCGATTCTTGGCGCGCTTGGCGCCGACGGCGTGGGCCGGGCGATCGCGCTGGGCGACTGGAAAAGCGTAACGGTCGCCAAGGGCATCGGCCCCAAGACGGCGCAGCGGGTGGTTCTGGATCTCAAGGACAAGGCGCCCGACGTGATGGCGATGGCCGGCGCCCGGACGAGAAACATACCCGAGCCCGTGCCCGAGGCCGATGTGATCGAGCCGGTGCCGTCTGTCGCGCCCGGACCGGGCACGGCCGTGGGCCAGACCGACATTTCGGCGCAGGCGGATGCGCTGTCGGCCCTGTCCAATCTGGGTTATGCGCCTGCCGATGCGGCGGCGGCGGTGGCCGAGGCCGCCGGCGCGATGCCCGGTGCACACGAGGCCGATCTGATACGGGCCGCCCTGAAACTGTTGGCGCCGAAAGGCTAGACGAGGCACCCGCAGCGCCGCTGCGGGGTGATGCGGCTGGAGAGCTGAAATGATGGAAACCGATCCGACCATGCGTCCCGATCCGCTGCCCGAAGATAATGACAGGGCGCTGCGGCCGCAGGCGCTGGATGAATTCATCGGACAGGCCGAGGCGCGCGCCAATCTCAAGATCTTTATCGAATCCGCCCGGCGTCGCGGCGAAGCGATGGATCACACCCTGTTTCACGGCCCGCCCGGCCTGGGCAAGACCACGCTGGCGCAGATCATGGCGCGGGAACTGGGGGTGAATTTCAGGATGACCAGCGGCCCGGTGCTGGCCAAGGCCGGCGATCTGGCCGCGATCCTGACCAATCTGGAAAACCGGGACGTGCTGTTCATCGACGAGATCCATCGTCTGAACCCGGCGGTCGAAGAGGTGCTGTATCCGGCGCTCGAGGATTTCGAGCTGGATCTGGTGATCGGCGAAGGGCCGGCGGCGCGTACGGTACGCATCGAATTGCAGCCCTTTACGCTGGTTGGGGCGACGACGCGGATGGGGCTGTTGACGACGCCGCTGCGCGACCGGTTCGGCATTCCGACCCGGCTGCAATTCTATACCGTGGACGAGTTGCACGAGATCGTCACCCGCAACGCCCGCAAGCTGAATGCGCCCGCCGATACCGGCGGTGCGCGCGAGATCGCCCGGCGGGCACGTGGCACGCCCCGCATCGCCGGCCGGCTGTTGCGCCGGGTGGTGGATTTCGCCGTGGTCGAGGGCGACGGCAGCATCACACGCGATCTGGCCGATGGCGCGCTGACCCGGCTGGGCGTCGATCATCTGGGTCTGGACGGGGCCGACCGGCGCTATCTGCGCCTGATCGCCGAGAATTATCACGGCGGCCCGGTGGGCATCGAAACCCTGTCCGCCGCGCTGAGCGAAAGCCGGGATTCGCTGGAGGACGTGATCGAACCCTATCTGCTGCAAATGGGGCTGATCCAGCGCACACCGCGGGGCCGCATGCTGGCGCACAAGGCCTGGGATCATCTGGGCATGGCGGCGCCAAAGGGTCAGACCGATCTGTTCGGTTGAACCCTTGCTCTGCAGAATCTATAGCCTCCGGCGGGGATATTTCTGGCAAGAGGAAAAGGGCGCGTGACACCGGAAGAGATCGAGGCGCATTTCACCCGCAGCGACGGCGGTTTCGCCTTTGCCCGATGGGGCCGGCCCATCGTTCCCATCGTGTTCGGGGTCAAGGACCAGACCCTGCCGGTGATCAAGGGCGCGTTTCAGGCGGTTTGCGCGCTGGCCGGGCACCAGATGGCCGAGACCGACCCGGAACTGGGCAGCAATTGCATGCTGTTCTTTTTTCGCAACTGGGAGGAATTGACCGAAGTGCCCGATCTGGACCGGCTGGTGCCGGATCTCGGTCCGCTGGTGGCGCGGCTGAAATCGGCAGATGCCAGCCAGTACCGGGTGTTCCGCTTTGATCGGGACGGCGCGATCAAGGCGGCTTTTGTCTTTCTGCGGATGCAGGGTGATCTGGCGCGGCAGCCGGCCGAGACGCTGGCGCTGGGCCAGGTGGTGCAGACGATGCTGTTGTGGTCGGACCGCGCCTTTGCCGAACGGTCGCCGCTGGCGATGGCGCAGGACACTGTGATCCTGCGGCCCGATATCGCCGGGCTGATCCGGGCCGCCTATGACCCGGTGCTGCCGGTCGCGGCACAGGACGCCTCGCATGCCCTGCGGCTGTTCGCGCGGATGGGCACCGCGTCATGAGCCATCGGTTCCCGCTGCGCGTCTATTACGAAGACACCGATATGGGCGGTATCGTCTATCACGCCAACTACCTGCGCTATATCGAACGCGCCCGCAGCGACTGGGTGCGCCGGCTGGGCAGCGACCAGAATGCCATGCGCGCGGCCGGGCTGGTCTTTGTCGTGCGCCGGATCGAGGCCGACTATCTGGCCACGGCCAAACTGGATGACGAACTGGTGGTTGAAACCGCCGTGCAGCGGTTGTCGCCGGCGCGGCTGGTGCTGGATCAGGTGGTGCTGCGTGGCGAAACGCCGGTGTTCCGCGCCGTCGTGACGGTGGTCTGCATGTCCGCCGCCGGGCAGCCGGTGCGGTTGCCAGCGGAGATTCGCGCATCGCTGACGTGATGCAGAAGTGATCGGCGGTTCTATTGGCAATTCCCGGCGATCTGCGATAGATTCGCCGCAATCAAAAGACCGGACCGCACCGGTCGCGAACAAAGAGCAGGCACATGGAAGCAGAAACCCTGGCGTTGGCGCAGGAGATTGATTTCTCGTTGTGGGGCCTTTTCGCGCGCGCCACCTTTACCGTGAAACTGGTGATGATCCTGCTGATCGTGGCCTCGTTCTGGTCCTGGTCGATCATTATCCAGAAACTGATCGCCTATCGCGCTGCCCGCGCCGAAGCCGACATATTCGACCGCGCCTTCTGGTCGGGCGAGCCACTGGACGGGTTGTTCGAAGAGATCGGCGTGCAGCCCGACGGCAGTTCGGAAAAGATTTTCGCCGCCGGCATGACCGAGTGGCGGCGCAGTCACCGTCAGGATGGCGGGTTGATCGCCGGCGCGCAATCGCGCATCGACCGCAGTATGGACGTGGCGATCAACAAGGAATCCGAGTCGCTGCAAAAGGGGCTGCCGGTGCTGGCGACCGTCGGCTCGACGGCGCCGTTCGTCGGGCTGTTCGGCACGGTTTGGGGCATCATGAATGCCTTTATCGAGATCGCCGAGCAGCAGAACACCAACCTGGCCGTGGTGGCGCCGGGCATTGCCGAGGCGCTGCTGGCCACCGGACTGGGCCTGCTGGCGGCGATCCCGGCGGTGATCTTCTATAACAAGCTCAGCGCCGACAGCGACCGGATCGTTGCCGGCTACGAAGCCTTTGCCGACGAATTCGCGACCATCCTGTCGCGTCAGCTGGACAGCTGAGCCGTGGGCGCGGCAGTTCAGCAGGGCGACAACGGCGAACGCCGGCGGCGGCGCGGTCGGGGCCGGGCGCGGCCGATGTCCGAGATCAACGTGACGCCGTTTGTCGACGTGATGTTGGTGCTGCTGATCATTTTCATGGTGGCGGCACCGCTGCTGACCGTCGGGGTGCCGGTGCAATTGCCCAAAACGGCGGCCAACGCGCTGCCGTCGGATTCCGAGGAACCGCTGACCGTGACCATCACCGCTTCGGGCGAGGTGCAGATACAGACCACGCCCACTGACCGCAGCGAACTGGTCAACAAGCTGCGTGCGATTTCGGCAGAACGCGACAGCGACCGGGTGTTTCTGCGCGCCGATGGCAGCATTCCCTATGAAAGCGTGATGCAGGTGATGGGCGCATTGAACGCCGGCGGATTTTCCAATGTGGGCCTGGTGACGGATGTCGGCGGGCCGACTCTGGATGCCGACAGGCAGTGAGGCGGCGGTTTGCAAACCGGCACCAAAATCTCGGGTATCGCCCATGTCCTGCTGATCGCTGCGGCGGTGTTCGGCGGTGCATTCCGCAGCGAACCCCTGCCTTTTCAGGTGCATGAGGTGTCGGTGATCTCGCCAGAGGAGTTTGCCGCCCTCAGCGCGCCGCGTCGGCCCGAGACCCCGACGCCGCCGGCCGCGTCCGCCGAATCGCCCGAACCGGTGGCCCGGCCGGATCCGGTACCCGATCCGCAAGCGGACGCGCAACCCGAGCCGGCCCCGCAGCCCGATCCGGTGACCAATCCCGAGGTCACGGTGGTGCCGCCGCCGGCGCTGCGTCCGGTGGAACGGGTCGCGCCCGACCCGGTGGCCAAACCGCCCGAGCCCGCCAAGCCGGATGCGGTCGAACAGCCGGAAATCGGCACAGCCCCCGGCGCCGAGGCGCAGCAGGCTCCGCAGCAGGCCACGGCCCCCGAGGAGGCCAGCGACCAGATCGTCACCGAAGTCGACAAGGTGGCCAGCCTGGCGCCGCTGCGCTCGCCGCGCCCGCCTCGCCAGCGACCGGCGCCCGCAAAGGCGGCGGCGCCGGCCCCGCAGAGGCCCGCCCCAGATACCGCGAACGCGGTCAATGCCGCTCTGGCCGAAGCGCTGGCCGGCGAGGCGTCGGCCGCGGAGGCACCTGTTGGTCCGCCGCTGTCAGCCGGTGAAAAGGACGCGCTGCGGGTCGCTGTGTCGCAATGCTGGAATGTCGGGTCGCTGTCCACCGACGCGCTGGCGACGACGGTGGTGGTCGCGGTGGCCCTGACCCCGGATGGCAAGCCGGTGTCCTCTTCGATCCGGATGTTGTCGCAGTCCGGTGGAACCCCCGCGTCGGCGCGCGATGCCTTTGCCGCGGCACGGCGGGCGATCATGCGTTGCGGGGCCAGGGGATTTGCCCTGCCGCCCGAAAAATACGGCCACTGGCGTGATATCGAGATGACCTTCAACCCCGAAAGGATGCGGATCAAATGATCAGAATTCTGGCGGCCCTGCTGACCGGTGCAACCCTGCTTTCCGCTCCGCTGGCGGCGCAGACCGGCCCCTTGCGCATCGAGATCACCGAGGGCGTGATAGAACCTCTGCCTTTCGCCGTGCCCGTGTTCGTGCCCGACAGGCCGGACGCGGCGGCCCAGGCGGCGCAGTTGACCCAGGTGATCGCGGCGGATCTGACCGGCACCGGCCTGTTTCGAGAAATCCCCGCCAGCGCCCATATCGGCCAGATCACCGATTTCGCGGCGCCCGTGCAATATGCCGACTGGAAAGCCGTCAACGCCCAGGCGCTGATCACCGGCGCCGTGTCGGTGGCGGGCGGCAAACTGACGGTGCAGTTCCGCGTCTATGACGTGTTTTCCGGCGCCGAGCTGGGCACCGGGTTGCAATTCGTCGGTTCGTTGCAGGGCTGGCGGCGCATGGCGCACAAGGTGGCAGACGAGGTATACAGCCGGATCACTGGCGAGGGCGGTTATTTCGACAGCCGGGTGGTGTTCGTCAGCGAATCCGGCCCAAAGGGCGAGCGGCGCAAGCGGCTGGCGATCATGGACTACGATGGCGCCAACGTGCAGTACCTGACCGACAGTACCAGCATCGTGCTGGCGCCGCGGTTTTCGCCCACCGGCGACCGGGTGCTCTATACCAGTTATGAAAGCGGCTTTCCGCGCATCTATGTGCTGGATGTCGGCCGGATCCAGCGCCGGGTCCTGGAACAGACCGAGGGCACGATGAGCTTTGCGCCCCGCTTTGCCCCGGATGGGCGCACGGTGGTGTTTTCGCTGGAACAGGGCGGCAACACCGATCTGTATACGCTGGACATTGCCAGCGGTGCCCAGACCCGGCTGACCCAGGCCCCGTCGATCGAAACCGCCCCCAGCTATTCGCCGGACGGCCGCCAGATCGTGTTTGAAAGCGACCGCTCGGGCAGCCAGCAACTCTATGTCATGCCGGCCAACGGCGGCGAGGCGCAGCGGATCAGCTTCGGTCAGGGGCGCTATGGCACGCCGGTCTGGTCGCCCCGGGGCGATCTGATCGCTTTTACCAAGCAGAACAAGGGGCGATTCCATATCGGCGTGATGCGCGTGGATGGCAGCGAAGAACGGTTGCTGACCGCGTCGTTCCTGGACGAGGGGCCAACCTGGGCGCCCAATGGCCGGGTGATCATGTTCGCGCGCGAAACCCAGGGCGCCAGTGGCCGGGCCTCGCTGTATTCGGTGGACATCACCGGGCGCAATCTGCGCCCCGTGCGCACCCCGGACGGGGCCTCGGACCCATCCTGGTCGCCATTGCAGCAATAGCCGCGCGCGGCGCGCGTTCACAAGGGGATCCAGCTATGGTAATAGACCTTAACAAGACGAGACAGGCGAGGCACACGGCATGAAATCCATGACAAAATTCCTGATGATCGGGGCGGTGCTGGCACTGGCGGCCTGCAACGATATCTCGCGTTTCGGTGCCGCTGGCAGCGGCGGGCCGGGCAGTGCCGGGGCCGCTGGTTCGGTGTCGGATCCGACCTCGGTCGCCTATTTCCAGCAGGCGGTCGGCGACCGGGTGCTGTTCGCCGTCGATCAGGCGACGATCTCGCCCGAAGGCCAAAGCGTTCTGAACGCCCAGGCGCAGTGGCTGATGAGCAACGCCGATTACAATGCGGTGATCGAGGGGCATGCCGACGAGCAGGGCACGCGGGAATACAACCTTGCGCTGGGCGCGCGCCGGGCCAATGCGGCGCGGGAATACCTGATTTCGCGCGGCGTGGCCGGCAACCGGCTCAAGACGGTCAGCTACGGCAAGGAACGCCCCATCGAAATCTGCAGCGAAGAAGCCTGCTATGCCCGCAACCGCCGCGCCGTGACGGTGCTGTCCGTCGGGCTGACGGGCTGAGATGCGGCGCGGGGCGATGCGCATCGCGGCGGCGGCAGTGGTCGGCTTTCTGGCCTTTGGACCGGGCGCGGCGAGCGCGCAGGATCAGCAGACCCTGGCCGATATCCGCCAGGAACTGACGGTGCTCTATGTCGAGGTGCAAAAGCTCAAGCGCGAATTGTCCACGACCGGGACCTCGGGGGCGACCCTGTCCGGTGGCGCCAGCGTGCTGGACCGGGTGGCGGCGATCGAGACCGAATTGCAGCGCCTGACGGCCCGCTCGGAACAGCTGGAAAACCGGATCGACCGGGTGGTGACCGACGGCACCAACCGGATCGGCGATCTGGAATTCCGTCTGGTCGAACTGGAAGGCGGCGACGTCAGCAAACTGGGCGAGACCACGACCCTGGGCGGCAACATCCCGGCAGAGACTGCCCCGGCGGCCGTGGCGGTCGCGCCGCCGGTCGCCCCGGCCGAGACCGGCAGCGGCGAACTGGCCATCGGCGAAGAGGCCGATTTCCAGACGGCGGCGAAGGCGCTGGAGGCGGGCGATCACGCTGGCGCGGCAGAGCTGTTTGCGCAATTCAACAGCAATTATCCCGGCAGCCCGCTGTCGGCCCGGGCGGAACTGAACCGCGGGCGCGCGCTGGATGCGCTGGGCGACACGCGCGAGGCCGCGCGCGCCTATCTGGCCAGCTTCAGTGGCGATCCCGTTGGGGCCGACGCGCCCGATGCGCTGTACGAGCTGGGCGCGGCACTGGGCAGGCTGGGACAGACCGAACAGGCCTGCGTCACCCTGGGCGAGGTCGCGGCGCGGTTCCCCGCCGCCGCCGCGGTGACCCGGGCACAGCAGGAAATGGACACCCTGGGCTGCTCTTGACCGGGCCCGACGGCGACATTCTGGCGCAGGTCCGGGCGGTTTTTGGTCCCCGACCGCCGCAGCGGCTGGGGGTGGCGGTGTCCGGTGGCGGCGACTCGATGGCGCTGTTGCATCTGTTGTCCCGGTGTTTCGAACCCGAAACCGTTTCCCTGTTCTGCGCCAGCATCGATCACGGCCTGCGCCCCGAGGCGGCCACCGAAGCGCGGCTTGTGGCCGATCTGGCGCACCGGTTGAACATTCCGCATGCGACGCTGCGCTGGTCCGGTTGGGACGGCAGCGGAAACCTGCAAGATCAGGCCCGCAAGGCGCGACATCGGTTGCTGGCGGACTGGGCGGGCAGCCAGCAGATCGGCACGGTTGCCCTGGGTCACACGATGGACGATCAGGCCGAAACGCTGCTGTTGCGTCTGGCGCGGTCCGCGGGCGTTGACGGGTTGCAGGCGATGCCGGTGCGCCGGTCGATGCAGGGGCTGACATTGGTGCGGCCGTTGCTGGGACTGCGCCGGACCCGGTTGCGCAGCTATCTGCGCGATCAGGGCATTCAATGGGCCGAGGATCCCAGCAATGACGATGCCCGGTTCGACCGCATTCGCATGCGGGCGGCGCTGCAATCCCTGGCGCCGCTGGGCCTGACCGCCGAGGCTCTGTCAGGCGTGGCGCAGAACATGCAGCGGGCAGCGGACGCCCTGGATCATTGCACCGCCCGCGCGGGGCGCGAACTGGCCCGCATCGATGGCGGCGATCTGGTCATTGAGGCGCAGGGTTTTCACGCGCTGCCCGGCGAAATCGCCCGGCGCCTGCTGGTGCACGCCATCACCTGGATCGGCGGCGCCGCATATCCGCCGCGGCGTGGTGCGCTGCTGGCGGCACTGGCTGCCGCCCGAAGCGGTCGCAGCGCAACACTGGGCGGCTGTCTGGTGCTGAGCGACAGACAGGCGGTGCGGGTGTGCCGCGAATTCGCGGCGGTACGGTCCCTGCGCGTACCGGCGGACGAGGCCTGGGATCGGCGGTGGCGGCTGCAAGGGAAACCGGCGGCCGGAATGGACCTGGCGGCGCTGGGCGAGAAAGGGCTGGCGCAATGCCCGGACTGGCGGGCAACCGGACGTCCCCGCGCAGCCTTGCTGGCCAGCCCGGCCCTGTGGTTGGGCACGGAATTGGTGGCTGCACCGATGGCGGGCCGTGCGCAGGGCTGGCACATTCGTCTTCTGCCGGGCAGCGACCCGTTCATTCTCTCGTTATTATCGCATTGAACCTGCGCATTTCCTCTCTATTTTATGAGACAAGGGGGCCGTGACAGATCCGGCCCTGTATCTAGGAGAATCCCCTTGGGAAATGCACGAAATATCGCCTTTTGGGTTGTTTTGTTCCTGCTCATTCTCGCGTTGTTCAACCTGTTCAGCGGCGGTGGTGGCACGATGCAAAGCCGCGAACTGCCGTATTCGCAGTTCGTCGCCTCGGTTGAAGAGGGCGAGGTCAGCCAGGTCACGCTGGACGGCGAACAGGTCCGGTTCCGCGGCTCTGACGGGGTCGACTACGTGACCATCAAGCCCGAGGATGCCGCGATCACCGATTTGCTGATTGACAACAACATCCCGGTGCGGGCTGAAAAACAAGAGCAATCCGGTTTCCAGTCCTTTCTGATCACGCTGTTGCCGTTCCTGCTGTTGATCGGGGTGTGGGTCTATTTCATGAACCGCATGCAGGGTGGCGGCAAGGGCGGCGCCATGGGGTTTGGCAAGTCCAAGGCCAAGATGCTGACCGAGAAACACGGCCGCGTCACCTTTGACGATGTGGCCGGCATCGACGAGGCCAAGGAAGAGCTGGAAGAGATCGTCGAATTCCTGCGCAACCCGCAGAAATTCAGCCGTCTGGGCGGCAAGATTCCCAAGGGTGCGCTGCTGGTGGGTCCGCCGGGCACCGGTAAGACGCTGCTGGCGCGCGCGATTGCGGGCGAGGCTGGCGTGCCGTTCTTTACCATTTCAGGTTCGGATTTCGTCGAGATGTTCGTCGGCGTTGGCGCCAGCCGGGTGCGCGACATGTTCGAACAGGCCAAAAAGAACGCGCCCTGCATCGTTTTCATCGACGAGATCGACGCCGTGGGTCGGCATCGCGGCGCCGGCTATGGCGGCGGCAATGACGAGCGCGAACAGACCCTGAACCAGCTCCTGGTCGAAATGGACGGGTTCGAGGCCAACGAGGGCGTGATCATTCTGGCCGCGACCAACCGCAAGGACGTTCTGGATCCGGCGCTGCTGCGTCCGGGCCGGTTCGACCGGCAGGTGACCGTGGCCAATCCGGACATCAAGGGCCGGGAAAAGATTCTGGCCGTGCATGCGCGCAAGACGCCGCTGGGGCCGGATGTCGATCTGCGCATCATCGCCCGCGGCACCCCCGGCTTTTCCGGCGCGGACCTGGCCAACCTGGTGAACGAGGCCGCGCTGATGGCGGCCCGGGTCGGGCGGCGGTTCGTCACCATGGAAGATTTCGAGAACGCCAAGGACAAGGTGATGATGGGCGCCGAGCGCCGCTCGATGGTGCTGACCGCCGAGCAGAAGGAAAAGACCGCCTATCACGAGGCCGGCCACGCGGTGGTGGGCATGGCCCTGCCGGATTGCGACCCGGTCTACAAGGCCACGATCATTCCGCGCGGCGGTGCGCTGGGCATGGTGGTCTCGTTGCCGGAAATCGACCGGCTGAACTGGCACAAGTCCGAATGCGAACAGAAACTGGCGATGACCATGGCCGGCAAGGCCGCCGAGATCCTGAAATGGGGCGAAGGCAATGTCAGCAACGGTCCTGCGGGTGACATCCAGCAGGCCAGCGCGCTGGCCCGTGCGATGGTGCTGCGGTGGGGCATGTCCGACAAGGTCGGCAATATCGACTATGCCGAGGCGCATGAGGGCTATTCCGGCCAGACCCCGGGCTTTTCGGTCTCGGCCCACACCAAGGAACTGATCGAGGAAGAGGTCAAACGCTTTATCGAGGAAGCCTATGATCGCGCCTATTCGATCCTGCAGGAGAAATCCGAGGAATGGGAACGGCTGGCGCAGGGTCTGCTGGAATACGAGACCCTGACCGGCGACGAGATCAAACGGGTGATGGCCGGCGATCCGCCGCAGGCGGATGACGATGGCGACGACACCTCGGATCAGGGCAGCGCTCCCAGCGTTACGGCGATTCCCAAGACCAAGCCCAAGAAATCGCCGCCCGATGGCGAGATGGAGCCCGAACCGAGCGCCTGAACTGGCCACGAGAATGATGAATTGACCCGGAGCACCAAGGGTGTTCCGGGTTTTTCGTGCGTTTCGGCTGGTGGTGCGCAGGCTTTCGCGTATCCTGAGGCGACATTCGGCAAACCGGCGGGGGACGCATGGCGGGGTTGAAGAAAACCGAACTTTTCGCGGAAATCACCTGGCTCGGGCTGGTGCCCGCGGACAGTGGCAATTTGCGGGCCGAACCCCGGCAATCGCTGGATCTGCAGTTTGAGGGCCTTGCCGGTGAGCGGCACGAGGGTTTGACGCGGCCGTCCTGCGCGCGGGTGACCGATCTCTACACCAAGGGTACGACGATCAGAAACACGCGGCAGCTGAGCCTTTTGTCGGCCGAAGAGCTCGACATGATCGCCGCCGACATGGAGCTTGCTACGCTCGATCCTGCCCTGATCGGGGCGACGATGGTCGTGCGCGGGATCGCGGATTTCTCGCATATCCCGCCCGCGACGCGATTACAGGCGCCATCCGGGGCGGTGTTGACGGTCGATCTGGAGAACGGCCCCTGCGTCTTTCCCGGCCGCGAGATCGAGGCCGAGGCGCCGGGGCATGGCAAGCTGTTCAAACCGGCGGCGGCGGATCGGCGCGGTGTCACCGCATGGGTCGAACGCCCGGGGACGATAAAGCTGGGCGACCGGTTGCGGCTGTTCCTGCCGGATCAGCGGCCCTGGGCGCCCTGAACGCCGACCCTTGGTTTCCGATAACCCTGCCCGACGTATAGCGACGCCGCTTCACGTGCAGAAAATGTCGTAATCTTTACGCGCGCTGCAGAGCCTGACAGGTATGGAAACAGCAGGATTCGGCACCGCCGCGTCTATTGACAGGGAAACTCAGCCGGGATCGGGACCATGAGCCACAAGACCGACATCGAAATCGCCCGCGAAGCGAAGAAAAAGCCGATTCAGGAAATCGGCCAGAAACTGGGGATCGGGTCCGAGGATCTGCTGCCCTATGGTCATGACAAGGCCAAGATCAGCCAGAAATTCATCGACTCGGTGCAGGGCAACGCGAACGGCAAGCTGATCCTGGTCACCGCGATCAACCCGACCCCCGCGGGCGAGGGCAAGACCACCACCACCGTCGGGCTGGGCGACGGGCTGAACCGCATCGGAAAAAAGGCTGCGGTCTGCATCCGCGAAGCCTCGCTGGGGCCGAACTTTGGCATGAAAGGCGGCGCCGCCGGCGGTGGCTATGCCCAGATCGTGCCGATGGAGGACATGAACCTGCATTTCACCGGTGATTTCCATGCCATCACCAGCGCCCACAGCCTGCTCAGCGCGATGATCGACAATCACATCTATTGGGGCAATGACGCCGAGATCGACATCCGCCGGGTTCAGTGGCGCCGTGTCGTGGACATGAACGACCGCGCCCTGCGCCAGATCACCTGCAGTCTGGGCGGCGTGGCCAACGGCTTTCCGCGCGAGGGCGGGTTCGACATCACCGTGGCCTCCGAAGTGATGGCGATCCTGTGCCTGGCCAACAACCTCAAGGACCTGGAAAAGCGTCTGGGCGACATGATCGTGGCCTATCGTCGCGACCGCAGCCCGGTCTATTGCCGCGACATCAAGGCCGAGGGCGCGATGACCGTGCTCTTGAAGGACGCGATGCAGCCCAACCTGGTGCAGACCCTGGAAAACAATCCGGCCTTTGTGCATGGCGGTCCCTTTGCCAACATCGCCCATGGCTGCAACAGTGTGATCGCCACCCAGACCGCGCTGAAAGTGGCGGATTACGTCGTGACCGAGGCGGGTTTCGGTGCCGATCTGGGAGCCGAGAAATTCATGAACATCAAGTGCCGCAAGGCCGGGCTGGCGCCCGATTGCGTGGTGCTGGTGGCCACCGTGCGGGCGATGAAGATGAATGGCGGCGTCGCCAAGGCCGACCTGGGGGCCGAGAATGTCGATGCGGTCAACGACGGCTGCGCCAACTTGGGGCGCCATATCGGCAACCTGAAAAGCTTTGGCGTGCCGGTCGTGGTGGCGATCAACCATTTCGTCAACGACACCGAGGCCGAAGTGGCCGCGGTCAAGGATTATGTCGCCAGCCAGGGGGCCGAGGCCATCGTCAGCCGGCACTGGGAACTGGGCGGCGAGGGCGCTGCCGAACTGGCGACGCGCGTGGCGCAGATTGCCGACAGCGGTGTCAGCCAGTTCGCGCCGCTCTATCGCGACGACCTGCCGCTGTTCGAAAAGATCGAGGCCATCGCAAAGCGTATCTATCGCGCCGACGAAGTTCTGGCCGACAAGAAGATCCGCGACCAGCTGCGCCTTTGGGAAGAGCAGGGCTATGGCGAATTGCCGATCTGCATGGCCAAGACACAGTATTCCTTTTCCACCGACCCCAACCTGCGTGGCGCGCCGACCGGCCATTCGGTGCCGGTGCGCGAAGTGCGCCTGAGCGCGGGGGCCGGTTTCGTGGTGGTGGTCTGCGGCGAAATCATGACCATGCCGGGCTTGCCGCGGGTTCCGTCCGCCGAAGCGATCCGGCTGAATGACGCGGGCCAGATCGAGGGCTTGTTCTAGGCCGCGAAATGCGCGATCTGCTGCCCGGGAACCGCCCGGGCCGCAGGAGTACGTGATGACACAGCCAAAACCCCCCGCCGACTGCGCTGACATGGCCGATCTGCGCCGCCAGATCGACCGGCTGGACGTGGATCTGGTGCGGCTGTTGGCGAAACGGGCCGGGTATATCGACCGGGCCGTTCAGTTGAAATTGGCCAATGATCTGCCGGCGCGCATCCCCGAGCGGGTCGAGCAGGTGATTGGCAATGCCCGGGCCGCGGCGCAGGCCGAGGGGCTGGATCCGGTCCTGGCCGATGCTCTTTGGCGGGTCCTGGTGGACTGGTCGATTGCCCGCGAAGCGCGAACCATTCGCGAGACTTGAACTGGCCGGGTCGACGGACCCCGAGCGAAAAGGAAGACGAAGATGGCAGCAACGATCCTCGACGGCAAGGCCTTTGCGGCCCGGGTGCGCGGTCAGGTGGCCGAGCAGGTCGCGCAGCTGAAAGAGGTGCATGCGATCACACCCGGCCTGGCCGTGGTGCTGGTGGGCGAGGATCCCGCCAGCCAGGTCTATGTGCGCTCCAAAGGCAAGATGACTGTCGAGGTCGGGATGAAATCGGTCGAGCACAAGCTGGACGCGGCCACACCCGAGGCCGACCTGCTGGCGCTGATCCAGGACCTGAATTCCGATGACAGCATTCACGGCATCCTGGTGCAATTGCCTCTGCCCGATCACATGAATGAAGACATGGTGATTAACGCGATCGCGCCGGCCAAGGATGTCGACGGGTTTCACATCAGCAATGTCGGGTTGCTGGGCACTGGACAAAAGGCGATGGTGCCCTGCACGCCGCTGGGTTGCCTGATGATGCTGCGCGACCATCACGGATCGCTGTCTGGGCTGGATGCGGTGGTGATCGGACGGTCCAACATCGTCGGCAAACCGATGGCGCAGCTGCTGTTGGGCGACAGCTGCACGGTGACCATCGCGCATAGCCGCACCAAGGATCTGCCCGATGTCGTGCGCCGTGCCGATATCGTCGTGGCCGCCGTCGGACGGCCGCGGATGGTGCTGGGCGACTGGATCAAGCCCGGCGCCACGGTGATCGACGTGGGCATCAACCGAATCGAAAAACCCGAGGGCGGCACGCGTCTGGTCGGCGATGCCGATTTCGACAGCTGCGCCGCCGTGGCCGGGGCGATCACGCCGGTGCCGGGCGGCGTGGGGCCGATGACCATCGCCTGCCTGCTGGCCAACACGCTGACGGCCTGTTGCCGCGCCAACGGCCTGCCGGAGCCGACCGGGCTGACCGCCTAGCGCGTGAAGAGATCAGCTT
>NZ_JBHUQE010000027.1:0-2500 GCF_042687825.1 Sedimentitalea sediminis
GCAGTCAGACCGGACGCTTACGACCGGACGCTTACTCAAGCGTTGAGGTGGCGTCGAGTTGTTTTGCGCACAAGCAGAAAGCCCCGCGTGATGCGAGGTTTAAGACTTTGATATTTTTCAGTATTTTTTGGTTGCGGGAGTAGGATTTGAACCTACGACCTTCAGGTTATGAGCCTGACGAGCTACCGGACTGCTCCATCCCGCGCCAAGTGCCTCACGGCGAAGAAATCTGTGAGGCTGCATCGAAAGAGAGATACAACAGAGGTTTTTTTAGGTTTGGCAGTGACCTACTCTCCCACGTCTTAAGACGCAGTACCATCGGCGCTACAGTGCTTAACGGCCGGGTTCGGGATGGGACCGGGTGTTTCACTTGCGCTATGACCACCAAACCGAAAAAAACCTCTGAACTCCAAGTCGCGACACACGGTGTATGCTTTTGATCATGCAGAAGTCTGTCTTCTACTGGATCAAATCAAGCCTATCGAGCAATTAGTACCAGTCAACTGAATGCATTGCTGCACTTACATCTCTGGCCTATCGACGTGGTGGTCTACCACGGCTCTCAGGGATACCTTGTTTTGAGGGGGGCTTCCCGCTTAGATGCCTTCAGCGGTTATCCTGTCCGATCATAGCTACCCTGCACTGCTGCTGGCGCAACAACAGGTCCACCAGTGGATCGTTCACCCCGGTCCTCTCGTACTAGGGGCAACTCCTCTCAAGTATCCTACACCCACGGCAGATAGGGACCGAACTGTCTCACGACGTTCTAAACCCAGCTCACGTACCTCTTTAAACGGCGAACAGCCGTACCCTTGGGACCTGCTCCAGCCCCAGGATGAGATGAGCCGACATCGAGGTGCCAAACACTGCCGTCGATATGGACTCTTGGGCAGTATCAGCCTGTTATCCCCGGCGTACCTTTTATCCGTTGAGCGATGGCCCTTCCACTCGGGACCACCGGATCACTATGGCCGTCTTTCGACTCTGCTCGACTTGTCAGTCTCGCAGTCAGGCTGGCTTCTGCCATTGCACTCAACGAGCGATTTCCGACCGCTCTGAGCCAACCTTCGCGCGCCTCCGTTACGCTTTAGGAGGCGACCGCCCCAGTCAAACTACCCGCCACGCAGGGTCCCGGATCCGGATAACGGACCGCGGTTAGACATCAAGAGTGCGAAGGGTGGTATCTCAAGGGAGGCTCCACAAGAACTAGCGTTCTTGCTTCAAAGCCTACCACCTATCCTGCACATCACAATCCTGATGCCAGTGCGAAGCTGTAGTAAAGGTGCACGGGGTCTTTCCGTCTAACCGCGGGAAACCTGCATCTTGACAGGTAATTCAATTTCGCTGAGTCGATGTTGGAGACAGCGGGGAAGTCGTTACGCCATTCGTGCAGGTCGGAACTTACCCGACAAGGAATTTCGCTACCTTAGGACCGTTATAGTTACGGCCGCCGTTTACCTGGGCTTCAATTCAAGGCTCTCACCTCTCCTTTTAACCTTCAGGCACCGGGCAGGCGTCAGACCCTATACGTCGTCTTGCGACTTCGCAGAGCCCTGTGTTTTTAATAAACAGTCGCCACCCCCTGGTTTGTGCCCCCAGCCAATACTTGCGTAGAAACTGGGCCTCCTTCTCGCGAACTTACGGAGGTATTTTGCCGAGTTCCTTCAACATCGTTCTCTCAAGCGCCTTGGTATTCTCTACCAGTCCACCTGTGTCGGTTTAGGGTACGATCTAATGGAGGGCTATTTCCAGGAACTGATCAGCGGCCCACCCAATCCGATAAGGGTGAACAACCTTCACAATCCGTCACATCCTCCTGGCTCAGGAATATTAACCTGATTCCCATCGACTACGCCTTTCGGCCTCGCCTTAGGGGTCGGCTTACCCTGCTCAGATTAGCTTTAAGCAGGAACCCTTGGACTTTCGGCGAGAGTGTCTCTCACACTCTTTGTCGCTACTCATGTCATCATTCTCGCTAGTGATCTCTCCACCGGATGGCTCACGCCCCGGCTTCATCGAAAGCTCCTTGTGTCCAATCCTTCCGAAGAAGGTAAGGACACATGGAACTATGTCACACTACGCTCTGCTACCATGCCTTACGGCATCCTCAGCTTCGGCTCATGGCTTGAGCCCCGTTACATCTTCGCCGCAGGACAACTTATTTAGACCAGTGAGCTGTTACGCTATCTTTAAAGGATGGCTGCTTCTAAGCCAACCTCCTGGTTGTTTTGGTCGTCCCACCTGCTTTCCCACTTAGCCATGAATTAGGGGCCTTAGCTGGAGGTCAGGGTTGTTTCCCTCTTCACTACGGACGTTAGCATCCGCAGTGTGTCTGCCATCTAGTACTCCTCGGTATTCGGAGTTTGGTTAGGATCAGTAAGCCTGTGGGGCCCCATTACCCATCCAGTGCTCTACCCCCGAGGGTATTCGGATGACGCTCTACCTAAATAGATTTCGCAGAGAACCAGCTATCTCCGAGTTTGATTGGCCTTTCACCCCT
>NZ_JBHUQE010000027.1:7500-36064 GCF_042687825.1 Sedimentitalea sediminis
CATAAAAATTATTGTAGTTGGTGATCTCCTGCCAGGAGTTCGGTTTCAGTTTGGCCGCAGACGCCTGCGCCGGCCCGGCACCTGCCGCAACGCCCAGCGCCGCGGTTGCGGCCAGGAATCGGCGGCGGTTCAAATAGGTGTCGCGCGGCGTCACATCGGACATGGTCAGATTGTTCTTCCAGCGGTGGGCCATCTCGCACTCCAACAAATCGTTTCTTCTGACCTAGCCCCGCGCCGTCCACGAACCAAACCATTTTGTCTCACGTTTCGGCGACGTGGTTGTAACGCGATGCCGGCGCGGGCCAGCCAAGGAAAAAATTGCAAGGCCGCGATCACAAGAATTTCAGTGGAAACCGCAAAAGGGCGCGGCTTAGCGCGGGCCGCTGCAAAGTCAAACCAGATAGTGTCCGATCTGCGCTGATCCGAACCCGCACCCGGTGCGTAGAGGTTGCAATACCAATCCCGGTATGACTGACCTGAAAAAGGATCTTCGCATGTTTCGTTCATTTGCTCTGTCGCTGACCGCTGCCACTCTGATCGCGGCGCCTGCCCTGGCGGGCGGACATTCAAAGGATATCGTCGATACCGCAGCGGGGGCCGGCACGTTCACCACGCTTGTCGCTGCCGTTCAGGCCGCCGACCTGGTGGATACGCTCAAGGGCGATGGCCCGTTCACCGTCTTTGCCCCGACCGACGAGGCCTTTGCCGCTTTGCCCGAAGGCACGGTCGCGATGCTGCTGGAACCCGAAAACAAGGACAAGCTGGTGGCCATTCTGACCTATCACGTGGTGCCCGGCAAAGTGATGTCCGGCGACCTGAGCGATGACATGAAGGCTGCGACCGTTCAGGGCGGCGAGGTGACCATCGATCTGGACAACGGTGTGATGGTCAATGACGCAACAGTCGTGACGGCGGATATCGAGGCCGAAAACGGCGTCATCCACGTCATCGACAAGGTCATCATGCCCCAGTGACGACGTCAAGTTCATCGGCGGGGCCATCGGCATGATGCGCCCCGCCACTTGCCATGTTTCTAAAGAAAGGAAAGGAGGAACCACATGGACCGTCGTCTGGTTCTAAAATCCATTGCCGCCGCCGCGGCCCTAGGCACGCTGGGTGCCTGTGCCGCTCCACAGCCCGATATTGTCGACATCGCGGCATCAGATCCGAATTTCTCGACGCTGGTGACCGCCCTCAAGGCCGCCGATTTGGTGGATGATCTGCAGGGGGCCGGCCCGCTCACCGTCCTTGCGCCGACAAATGCAGCCTTTGACCGGCTTCCGGCGGGAACGGTGGACAGCCTGTTGCAGCCGGAAAACAAGGACCGGCTGCGTTCGGTTCTGACCTATCACGTGTTGCCCGGACGGGTGACGTCGGATCAGATTCTGGGGCAGAAATTCACCGCCAAGACCTTGCAGGGCCAGACCGTGGCTATCGACGGACGGGCCGGCAAACATGGCACGGGTGTCCGGGTGAACTCGGCCAACGTGACGCAGGCCGATATCGATGCTCGAAACGGTGTGATCCATGTGATCGACCGGGTGCTGCTGCCCCGCTGACCGCCCACGGACGGGGCCGTCAAGAAAGATGGGCCCGCCGGTCAGGCGGGCCCAATCGATTGTGCAACTGGCGGTTCAATGCACCACAGCGTCATCCGGTCGTGGCCGATCGGTGGTGCCGACCCGTTCGCCGATGATCAGCCCGTCGGCGCCGGCGGAAACCGGTACCGTATCGCCATCGCGAATTTCGCCACTCAACAAGGCCTCGGCCAGCGGGTTCTGCAAGGCCCGCTGGATCGCCCGCTTGAGCGGTCGCGCACCGAAGACCGGGTCATACCCCTCGTCGGCCAGCCAGGTTTTTGCCGCCTGATCCAGATCCAGTGTGATCTTGCGGGCCAGCAGCCGCGTTTTCAGGCGGGCCAGCTGGATATCGACAATGCCGTCCATGTCGGCCCGGTTCAGACGGTCAAAGATGATCGTCTCGTCCAGCCGGTTCAGGAACTCGGGCCGGAAATGCGCCCGCACCGCATCCATCACGTCGCGCTTGGCCTCCGAGGCGTCGGCGTCCTCGGGCAATTGGCTGAGCGCCTGTGCCCCCAGATTCGACGTCAGGATGATCAGCGTCTGCTTGAAATCGACCGTGCGGCCCTGGCCGTCGGTCAAAACCCCGTCATCCAGCACCTGCAACAGCACGTTGAACACGTCAGGATGCGCCTTTTCGACCTCGTCAAACAGCACGACCTGATAGGGCCGGCGGCGCACCGCCTCGGTCAGAACGCCGCCCTCGTCATAGCCGACATAGCCCGGCGGGGCACCGATCAGGCGCGCGACACTGTGTTTCTCCATGAATTCCGACATGTCGATGCGCACCATTGCGCCATCGTCGTCAAACAGGAACTCGGCCAGCGCCTTGGTCAACTCGGTCTTGCCGACGCCAGTCGGCCCGAGAAACAGGAAAGAGCCCAGCGGACGGTTCTCGTCCTGCAGCCCGGCCCGCGCCCGGCGCACCGCATTGGACACGGCGCGCACCGCCACATCCTGACCGATTACCCGGTTGTGCAGGCCGTCTTCCATGCGCAGCAGCTTTTCGCGCTCGCCTTCCAGCATCTTGGCCACCGGAATACCGGTCCAGCGCTCGACCACCGAAGCGATCTGCTCGGGCCGCACCTTTTCCTCGACCATGATACCGGCCGCTTCGCTTTCCTCGGCCTCTTTGAGCTGTTTCTCCAACTGCGGGATCACGCCATAGGACAGTTCGCCCGCTTTGGCGAGGTTGCCTTCACGCTTGGCGATATCCAGTTCTGCACGGGCATGGTCCAGCTTTTCCTTGACGTCCCGCGCCCCGGCCAGCTTGTCGCGCTCGGCCTGCCATTGCGCCGTCAGTTCCGCGGATTTCTCCTGCAACTCGGCAAGATCCTTTTGCAGGGTCTCCAGACGGTCGCGGCTGGCGGCATCGTCTTCCAGCTTCAGCGCCTCTTCCTCGATCTGCATCTGCAGGATCTGGCGATCCAGCTGGTCCAGTTCTTCGGGCTTGGAGTCGACCTCCATGCGCAGACGGCTGGCCGCCTCGTCGACAAGGTCGATCGCCTTGTCCGGCAGGAAACGGTCGGTGATGTAACGGTGCGACAGGGTGGCTGCCGCGACCAGCGCGCCATCGGAAATGTCGACGCCGTGATGCACCTCGTATTTCTCCTTGATGCCGCGCAGGATCGAGATCGTATCCTCGACGGTCGGCTCCTGAATCAGCACCGGCTGGAACCGGCGGGCCAGGGCCGCGTCCTTTTCGACATATTTGCGGTATTCATCCAGCGTCGTAGCCCCGACACAGTGCAATTCACCGCGCGCCAGGGCCGGCTTGATCAGGTTGGCCGCGTCCATCGCGCCCTCGGACTTGCCGGCACCGACCAGCGTGTGCATTTCGTCGATGAACAGGATGATCTCGCCGGCGGCCTCTGTGACCTCGGTCAGGACCGCTTTCAAGCGTTCCTCGAATTCGCCCCGGTATTTCGCCCCGGCGATCAGCGCCCCCATATCCAGGGCCAGCAACTGCTTGTCGCGCAGAGATTCCGGTACATCGCCATTGACGATGCGCAGCGCCAGACCCTCGGCGATGGCAGTCTTGCCGACGCCTGGCTCACCGATCAGCACCGGGTTGTTCTTGGTGCGGCGACTCAGAACCTGCATGGCGCGGCGGATTTCCTCGTCGCGGCCGATAATCGGGTCGATCTTGCCCTCGCGGGCCGCCTCGGTCAGATCGCGGGCGTATTTCTTGAGCGCGTCATAGCCCTCTTCTGCGGTGGCGCTGTCGGCGGTCCGGCCCTTGCGGATGTCGTTGATCGCGGCATTCAGGTTCTGCGCGTTCACATCGCCCGCATCCAGCGCGTCCTTGGCCTTGGACTTGACCATGCACAGCGCCATCAACATCCGTTCCACCGGAACGAAACTGTCGCCCGCTTTGCTGGCAATGGCCTCGGCCTCGGCCAGCACCTTGCCGGTGCTGCTGTCCATGTAAATCTGTCCGGCATCGCCACTGACCTTGGCGATCTTGCCGATCGCCTGCTCGACGGCCTCGGCGACGCGGGCCGGGTTGCCGCCAGCGCGGGAAATCAGGTTGCTTGCCAGCCCCTGATCGTCATCCATCAAAGCCTTGAGGATGTGTTCGGGCGTCAGTCTCTGGTGGCCCTCGCGCATCGCGATCGTCTGCGCGGCCTGCACGAATCCGCGTGCACGCTCGGTGAACTTGTTCAAGTCCATCTGTCTCTCCTTTTTCAAGCGCCCATTCTGTTCAACGCCTGCACAGCAGCACGCCGACGGTCGGGCCTCGCATTCAATTTGGGGAATTCGATCCGACCTTCAACCCCCGAGCAAAGGTTTTTGCCGCCTTCCCCGCTCGCAATTTCAACAATCGGTTGCATGAATTCAATCCTTTGCACCCCGTTTCCGGCGGTGGCCGGCCCGTCTGCGCCTTTGTCATGGACATCCGGTGCGGGCAGCGTTTAGTCAGATGCGATTTCAACCGCCGGAGCCACCCCATGTCCGATGACCGCCTGATCGTCGCCCTCGATGTCGCCAATGCCGTACAGGGTCTGGAATTGACGGACCGGTTGGGGGATGCGGTCGGGTTCTACAAGATCGGGCTGGGCATGCTCACCGGGGGTGGTCTGGCCCTGGCCAACGAGCTGAAGCAGGAACATGGCAAGCGCATCTTTCTGGACATGAAGCTGTTCGATATCGGCGCCACGGTCGAGGCGGCGGTGCGTGGCCTGGCTCAGTTTGACCTGGATTTCCTGACCGTGCATGGCGATCCGCACGTAGTCGAGGCAGCCAAACAGGGGGCTGCGGGTAGCGGCCTGAAAATTCTCGGCGTCACCATCCTGACATCGTTGGACCGCGCCGATCTGGATAAGGGACTGATCAAGCCCGGTGACCTGACCGACCTGGTACAGGAACGCGCCGTCAATGCATTCGAGGCCGGTGCCGATGGTGTGATTGCCTCGCCGCAAGAGGCACGGCTGATCCGGGCCCTGCCTAAAGCGCAGGGCCGCCTGATCGTGACACCCGGCGTGCGGCCCGCCGGCGCTGCGCTGGGCGATCAAAAGCGAGTCGCCACGCCAGCCAGCGCGATTGCCGATGGGGCCGATCATATCGTGGTCGGGCGTCCGGTCTGGACCGCGGCCGACCCGCGCGCCGCAGCACAAGCGATTCTGGACGAAATCGCCGGGCTTTGACGCGATCTGTGCCCTCAAAGGCACATGTTATACGTGCAATAGGGCCGGCGCGGTATCGGAGCTTTGATTTTCGGGCGTTTTGGGTGACCCTACGTCACGAGATACTCCCCGACGAACCTTTTCTTCCTGTGGTTCGTTACCTCCCCCCGCCTCAGCAGCGGGGGGTCTTTCCAGAAAGACCCGGTTTGCAGTCCGGATGTGCCAGGTACAGGCGCACCTGTGTTGTGAAATGCGGCACCGCCATCGGATGTTCGCAAAATTCTCCCGGTGCCATCAGTTGCCAGCCCTGGCCCTCGTTGCCGAACCGGATCGAGCCCAGCGCCCGTTCTGGCAGATGCGCGGCAAAGAACCAGACGATTCCGTGCGGTCGGCGGTAATTGTTGGACCAGACAAGATCGGACTGCTGCAGGACCAGCCCGACCTCTTCGCGGGTTTCACGCAGAGCGCATTGCGCCGGCGTTTCCGACCCTTCACGCCCGCCGCCCGGCAGATCCCAATAGTCCGGCCAGGGAATATCCGGCCGGTCATCACGCCGGATGACCAGCAGGTCAGAGCCCAGAAACACGGCCAGTTTGGCACCGGAAAAAGTCATGTCGGCAAAGCTGCCCTTTTGCAATTGCACTGACGTGCCACGGATATTCGCGTATCATGACAGCGATATATTCAATGGTCGGTTAATCGGATACCCTCCTCATGCCCAGTTTGTGCCGCGATTGCCTGATCCGCCCCGCAGGCGCCGTGGCGCGCTGCCCGAACTGCGGCAGTCCGCGCGTACTGACCCATCCGGAACTGTTCGAACTGTCCATCGCGCATATGGACTGCGATGCCTTCTATGCCTCGGTCGAAAAACGCGACAATCCGGACCTGGCAGACAAGCCGGTGATCATCGGCGGCGGCAGGCGCGGTGTCGTGTCCACCGCCTGCTATGTCGCGCGAATCCGCGGTGTGCGCTCGGCGATGCCGATGTTTCAAGCGTTGAAACTGTGCCCCGATGCGGTGATCGTCAGGCCACGGATGGATGCCTATGTTGACGCCAGCCGGCAGATTCGTGCGATGATGCAGGAGCTGACTCCGGCGATCGAACCGTTGTCGCTGGACGAAGCCTTTCTCGATCTGCGCGGCACCGCCCGGCTGCATAGCGCTCCGCCGGCGGTGATGCTGGCGCGGCTGGTACGGCGAATGCAGGACGAACTGGGCCTGACCGGTTCGATCGGCCTGAGCCACAACAAGTTCCTGGCCAAGGTCGCGTCGGATCTCGACAAGCCGCGCGGGTTCTCAGTGATCGGCCAGGCCGAAACCGCCGCCTTTCTGAACGACAAGCCGGTGCGGCTGATCTGGGGCATCGGCCCGGCGGCCCAGGCCGCGCTGGAAAAGGCCGGTATCCGCAGCTTTGCCGACCTGCTGCGCTGGGACCGGGCGGCGCTGACGGCGCGGTTCGGGGCCATGGGGGACCGTTTGTGGCATCTGGCGCGCGGGCAGGATCGGCGGCGCGTGTCCGCCCATGCGCCGATCAAGTCGATCAGCAACGAGACGACGTTTTTCGAGGACACGAATGACCCCGATCTGCTGGACGGTCATCTCTGGCGCATGGCGGAAAAGGTGTCGGACCGCGCCAAGGCCAAGGGCATCGCCGGCCGGGTCGTGACGCTGAAACTGAAACGGGCCGATCACAGCAGCCTGACCCGCCGGCAGGCCCTGCGCGATGCCACCCAGATGGCCGATGCGATCTATCGAACGGCGCGTGGCCTGCTCGGACAAGTTGCCGATCAGGGACCGTTCCGGCTGTTGGGCTGCGGTCTGTCCGATTTGTGCCCGGACTCCGAAGCGGAGAAATCCGGCGATCTGCTGGATCCGGATGCCGGCCGCCGCGGCCGCGCCGAACGCGCCACGGACGCCATCCGCCGGCGGTTCGGGGCCAAGGCAATCGTCAAGGGCCGGGCCCTGCGCTGAGCCGGCGGCAGTTCGGCCGCCTCAGAAAGGTCGCCGGCCACGAACGGTCGGCCACCGCGCACCCGGTGCTGTCTCAGCCGGGGCTCATGCCCCGCAGCCGTTCCGAGCGGCGGCGCAGCATTTCGACCACGGTCAGCAAGGCAATCGAAATCACCACCAGGATGGTCGCAACCGCCAGGATCGTCGGGCTGATCTGTTCGCGCAGGCCGGTGAACATCTGCCAGGGCAGGGTTTTCTGTCCCGCCGAGCCGACGAACAACACGACAACCACCTCGTCAAACGAGGTGATAAAGGCAAACAGCGCCCCGGAAATCACGCCGGGCAGGATCAGCGGCATCTGCACACGAAAGAACGTGGTGACCGGATTGGCCCCCATGTTTGCCGCGGCGCGGGTCAGCGAGCGGTCGAACCCGACCAGCGTTGCCGTCACGGTGATGATGACAAAGGGAATACCCAGCGCGGCATGCGCCAGCACCACGCCGAAATAGGTGCCCTGCAATCCGATGCGCGAGTAAAAGAAATACATGCCCGCGGCCGAGATGATCAGCGGCACGATCATCGGCGAGATCAGGGTCGCCATGATCGCCCGCCGGAACGGCACGTGCGGCTGGCTCAGGCCGATGGCCGCCAGCGTGCCGAAACTGACCGACAACAATGTTGCTGCCGGCGCGATCAGGATCGAATTGCGCAGCGCGTTCTGCCAGTCGGAACTGGTAAAGAAGTCCTGATAATGTTTGAGGGAATAGCCAGCCGGATCGAAACGCAGCATCTCGGGTGTGAAAGTAAAGAAGTCCTCGGCGTTGAAGCTGAGCGGCATCACCACCAGGATCGGCGTGATCAGAAAGACGAAAATGGCACCGCAAATCACCCGAAAGGTAAAATGCCACAGGACCTGTCCAGGGGTCAGGTAGGGCGCGAGTCTGGCGCGATAGCGGCCTTCGAACAGCCAATAGCTGAACCAGCCAAAGAACCAGCCAAACGCCGCGCCGATCACCGCGCCCGGCAGGCCGGCCATGACGAAACCGGCGACCAGCAGCAGGACCATCAGACCCCAGCGGCCGACGCGCTCGTTCTTTAGAACCTGCGTCAGGACAAAAGCGATGCCGGCCATCAGGGCCGCGCCGATCAGCACCCCCAGAACCGAGCTGCCCTGCGAGGTGCCGACCAGCAGTCCGGCAAAAGCGCCGGCGGCGGCCACGACGGGCACGTAGAACGAGATCGGGGTGCGGGATATGGGTGTCAGTGCGGCCATTGTCTCAGCCCCCCAGCTTGACGTTGTCGATACCAACGATCTTGTCATAGGCGTAGTAGAGCAACAGCACGACCGCCAGCAGGATCGAGCCGAGCGCCGCCGCCAGCCCCCAGTTCAGCGAACTGGAAATATGATAGGCGATGCGGTTCGAGATGAAGGTACCGGTGTTGCCGCCGACAATTTCCGGCGTGATGTAATAGCCGATCGACAGGATAAAGACCAAGATCGAGCCGGCGCCGATGCCCGGCACCGATTGTGGAAAATAGACCCGCCAGAAGGCGGTCCAGTTGGTCGCGCCCAGCGACTTGGCGGCGCGCACATAGGTCTGTGGAATGGTCTGCATCACCGAATACATCGGCAGGATCATGAAGGGCAGCAGGATATGGGTCATCGCCACGATCGTGCCGAACTGGTTGTTGATCATCACCAGCCGCGCGTCATCGGCCACCAGACCCAGCCAAACCAGCGTGTCGTTGATCACGCCCTGCTGCTGCAGCATCACCTTCCAGGCCGATGTGCGCACCAAAAGCGAAGTCCAGAACGGCAGCAGAACCAGGATCATCAGCAGGTTGGCGGATCGTGTGGGCAGGTTGGCCAGAATCCACGCCACCGGATAGCCCAGCAGGATGCATGATCCGGTAATCACCAGGCTCATGAACAGCGTGCGGGCAAACAGCTTGAGATAGATCTGCTGGTTCTCGGGCCGCTGTTCGGCGCCATCGGCACCTTTCTGCATGTCCACCGCGTTCAGGAAATACCCGCTGGTATAGGAGGGCGAATAGGTCTTGATGGTGCGCCAGATCTCGATTTCGCCCCAATCCTTGTCGATATCGATAAAGGCATCCTTGAACGAGATGTCGGCATCCAGATCCATGCGCTTGACCTTGCGGCCTGATTTGCGGAACAGCGAGGACGCGCCGGTCAATTCGTAGTTCAGCCGCGACCCGAGCCGCGTGTGGGTCTTGGCGGCAACCGCGACCTGCAGATCTGCCGCCAGGGCCGCATAGACCGCCTCGTCGGGCAAAGTGCCCGAGGCCGGGTCCCAGTCGGCCAGCGCCTCGACCGTTTCAGGTATCGTGTCGGCAACGATCTGGTTTTCCACCGACCGGAACAGCATGTCGGCAATCGGCAGGATGAATGTCAGCAGGACAAAGATCAGCAGCGGCGCGATCAGCGCCAGCGCACGCAATTTCTGCATCCGCAGCGCCCGCGAAAGGCTGCGCTTGAGCGGCGTGCCATCCGCGGCGAGTACGGGACCGTTTGTCGTTTGATCGCTCATCTTGCTGTCCATTCCCTGCTAGGCGGCGCCCCGGTTGGATCCGAAAGCGTGGCTTTGGGCTCCGAAGGCGGCGCACCGCCTTCGGGTTGGTTCAGGTCGCCGGCTTACTTGGCCAGCCAGGCCTGGAACTTGGCGTCGATATCGTCGCGATAATCGGCCCAGAACTCAAAGTTGTAGAGCAGCGTGTTCTTGGCGTTGGCCGGATCGGTCGGCATGTGCGGTGCCATGTCGATACCCAGATCGGCATGCTTGCCCACCAACGGAGCCGATGACGCGCGGGCCGGGCCATAGCTGATATACTTGGCCTGATCTGCCAGACGTTGTGTGTCCGTGGCGAATTTCAGGAAATCCACGACGCGCGCCAGGCGGTCTTCGGGCAGGCCGGCGGGAATGATCCAGCCGTCCAGGTCATAGACCTGCCAGTCCCAGAGCATGGCAACCGGCTGGTTCTGTTCTTCGATCACGCTGAACAGGCGGCCGTTATAGGTCGACCCCATCACGACCTCGCCATCGGCCAATAGCTGTGGCGTGTCAGCACCTGCCGACCACCAGATCACGTCGTCCTTGATGGTGTCCAGCTTGGCCAGTGCCCGTTCCTGACCCTCTTCGGTTTCAAGAACATCATAGACCTCTTCCTTGGCAACACCGTCACACAGCAACGCCCATTCCATGTTGTTCAGCGGGCGCTTCTCCAGCGACCGTTTGCCGGGATAAGCCTCGGTGTCGAAAATGGCGCAAACGCTGGTCGGCGGCGTGTCGCCCACCAGATCCGTGCGATAGCCAAATGTGGTCGAATAGACGATCTGGGGAATAAAGCAGTCCCCCACCATCGTGTCGCCAAAATCCTCGGTGGCCGGCGTGCCGTCGGGTGCCGATTCAAGCATGGTATCGAAATCGATTTCCACCGCCAGCCCTTCGTCGCACAGGCGCAGCGAAGAGGCCGCAGTCACGTCCACGAGGTCCCAGGTCACGTTGCCCGCTTCGTTCATCGCGCGCAGTTTCGCCACGGCCTCGGCCGAGCTTTCGTCCCAGATGACGTTCACCTCGGGGTGCATTTCCTGGTACGGTTTGACATAGGCGTTCAGCTGCGAGGCCTGATAAGCGCCGCCCCAGGAAACGACCGTCATGTCGTTGGCCATGTCAGCCGCATTTACCAGGCCGGTGCTAAGACTCAGCGCTGCTGTCGCCAGAATAGTCTTTGTCAGTTTCATTCAGGCATTCTCCCTGTTTCATTCACTTTTTATAGTTCGCCCGTCGTCGTGAGTGGGTGAGGCCGGCCTGACGGGCAACCGTCCGGCCCCGGTTTTCATCGTTCCGGCAACGCGCAACGACGTGTATGCGGCTACGCATCCAGCGCGCGGCAATCTTCGGGCAGCCAACCTATCTCGATCTGCGTACCCGGCTGCAAACGCACCTGGTCCGGCGCGTTGCGGGTCTTGATGATGAAATCCTCGTTTCCGGCCACCCGCAGACGGGTCCGGAAAATGTCACCCATATAGATGAACTCGAGCACCTCGGCCTTGAGCGTATGCACACCCTCTTGCAGACGGTCCTTGTTGTATTCCACCCGCTCCGGGCGGATCGACACGCGGGTACGCTCGCCCGGCTGGCTGACATTGACCGGCTTGCAGTCGATCAGTTCGCCGTCGTCCAGCCGCACCAGGGCGATATCGCCCTTGATCTCCTTGACGACGCCTTCCAGTGTGTTGTTTTCGCCGATGAACTGGGCGACGAAACTGTTTTCCGGAGCTTCGTACAACTGATCCGGCGGGGCCAGCTGCTGGATCCGCCCATCGTCAAATACCGCCACGCGGTCGGACATGGTCAGCGCCTCGGTCTGGTCATGGGTCACATAGACCACCGTGATGCCCAGATCGTCGGCGATGCGCTTGATTTCGAACTGCATATGTTCGCGCAACTGCTTGTCCAGCGCGCCCAACGGTTCGTCCATCAGAACCAGTTCAGCCTCGAACACCAGGGCCCGGGCCAGCGCGATCCGCTGTTGCTGACCGCCTGACAATTGCGCCGGGCGACGGCCACCAAAGGCACCCATCTGCACCATGTCCAGCGCCCGCTGAACCTTTTTCTCGCGCTCGGATTTGCCCATCTTGCGCACTTCCAGCGGAAAGGACAGATTTTCAGCCACCGTCATATGCGGGAACAGCGCATAGTTCTGGAACACCATGCCGATGCCCCGTTTGTGCGGCGGGATGTTGTTGATCGACACACCGTCCAGACGAATGTCGCCATGGGTTGCGGTCTCGAACCCCGCCAGCATCATCAGACAGGTGGTCTTGCCAGAGCCTGACGGACCGAGCATTGTCAGGAATTCGCCCTTTGGCATGATCAGATTCAGATCTTTGACGACGAGATTCTCGCCATCATAGCTCTTTTGGACGCGTTCGAATTCAACGAACGCACCTTCGCTTTGTGTGTCAGCCAAATCGGCTCCCCTTGGACTTTTCGCAGTATGTTCTGCGTTTTGATCCGCAATTGTATGCACATCAGATGGCTTACTGGCAACAGACTCGCGCAATTTCTGTCAATTGCTCCCATTTCCGGATCGCTTTGCCTATAACCCGATACGGCGTTGGGTCGCATAAGCCAAAGTACCCACAACCCAGACGATTGCTCGGCGATTCGGGGTATGACGATTGGCCGATGTGAGGAGTGTTGCGATGGTTGAATTTGGCGTGCGATTCGCAAGCCTTGGCTGCAGTAGCAGTGGCCAGGTAACTGACGCGTATCGCTGGCCCCGGGTCGGTGGGGCGGTCTGTCGGGGAGATGCTTTGAGACGGACCTTGCAATGACCGGTCCGCTGCAGGAAACCGTCGCGCTGCTGGGCGATCTGATCGCGTATCCCACGGTCTCGAGCGACAGTAATCTCGAACTGGTCGCCGATCTTGGCCAGCGCCTGCAGGATTTCGGCGCGCAGGTCGACCTGTTTCACGACGACAGTGGCGCCAAAGCCAACCTGTTTGCCACGATCGGTCCCGACGCCGATGGCGGGGTCCTTTTGTCGGGCCATACCGACGTCGTCCCGGTGACCGATCAGGACTGGACCAGCGATCCCTTTGCGCTGCGCCAGTCCGATGGGCGGCTGTACGGGCGCGGCGCCTGCGACATGAAAGGGTTCATCGCCGCCGCAACGGTCATGGCCCGCGACTATGCTGCTCTACCTCTGTGCCGGCCGGTGCATTTCAGCTTTACCTATGACGAAGAGGTCGGCTGTCTGGGGGCGCAGGCCCTGGTGCCGGAACTGCAGCGGCGCGGCATCAGGCCCGCCATCGCGATCATCGGCGAGCCGACCGAGATGCGGGTGATCGAGGGTCACAAGGGCTGTTGCGAATACACCGTGCGGTTTTCCGGTCGCGAAGGCCACGGATCAGCCCCCCATCGCGGCGTGAATGCTGCGGAATACGCGGCGCGCTATGTCGGAGAACTGATGCGGCTGCGCGGCGAACTGATGCTGCGCGCGCCCGAAAACAGCCCGTTCGAACCGCCCTGGACAACGTTGAATGTCGGGCGGATTGCCGGCGGCGTCGCGCATAACGTGATCGCCGGAAAGGCCGAGGTGGATTGGGAAATGCGCCCGGTTCAGGACAAGGACGCCGCGTTTGTCCACACAGAGATGCAGCGCGTCATCGACCAGGACCTGCTGCCAATGATGCAGGCGGTCTGGCCGGACGCGGATATCGTGACCGACGTGATCGGCGAAGTCGCCGGGCTGGAGGTGATGCCGGAAAACGCAGCCCGCGATCTGCTGGCCAGGCTGAACGGCGCCAATGGCGCCGATGTCGTGGCCTTTGCCACCGAGGCCGGGCTGTTTCAGCAGTTGGGCATGGCGGTGGCGGTCTGCGGGCCGGGGTCGATCGAACAGGCCCACAGGCCTGACGAATTCGTCAGCCTGGATCAGTTGCAAACCTGTCTGGACATGCTGTCGCGGCTGGGCCGGTCCGGCGTGCTGACGGCGGTGGACGCGCCGCGTCTATGACGCCGATCTGAGCAGATCGCGCTTTTTCAACTCGGCATGGCATTCGTCCAGCGCCACCGTTGCCCGCGCGATCAGCGTGTCGATCTCGTCCGGCTGAATCACCAGCGGCGGCGCGATGATCATCCGGTCCCCGACATGGCGCATGATCAGATTGTTGGCGAAACAGCGTTCACGACAGATCAGACCGACCGTGCCCTCCTCGGCGGCGAATGCCGCGCGGCTGTCCTTGTCCGGCGTCAGGGCGATGGCGCCCATCAGCCCCAAGGTGCGCGCTTCGCCCACCAGCGGGTGGTCGGCCAACGTCGCCCAGGCGGTTTTCAGATACGGCGCGGCGACGTTGCGGACATGGCCGATGATGTCCTCGTCCTGCAGAATGCGCAGGTTTTCCAGCGCCACGGCGCAGGCGACCGGGTGGCCGGAATAGGTATAGCCGTGGTTGAATTCATCGCTGCCGATCACTTTGGCCACCGTGTCGCTGACGATCGAGGCGCCAATCGGCTGATAGCCCGAACTGAGCCCCTTGGCGACGGTCATGATGTCCGGGCGGATGCCCAGCGTCTGGCTGCCGAACCAATTGCCGGTGCGCCCGAACCCGCAGATCACCTCGTCCGCGATCAGCAGAATTTCATACTTGTCGCAGATCCGCTGGATTTCCGGCCAATAAGTGGCAGGCGGAATGATCACGCCGCCCGCGCCCTGTACCGGTTCGGCGATGAACGCCGCCACCCGGTCCTCGCCCAGCGTCAGAATCGCTTCTTCCAGCTCGCGCGCCCGGGCCAGCCCGAATTCAGCGGGATCGGTGCCGCCGCCTTCGGCCCACCAATACGGCTGGTTGATATGGTGCACATCCGCGATCGGCAATCCGCCCTGCGCGTGCATCGCGGACATGCCGCCCAGGCTGGCGCTGCCGACGGTCGAGCCGTGATAGCCGTTTTTGCGGCTGATGATGATCGATTTTGACGGTTGTCCCTTGAGCGCCCAATAGGTGCGCACCATCCGGATATTGGTGTCATTCGCCTCAGAGCCCGACCCGGCAAAAAACACGTGGTTCAGATCACCCGGCGCCAGGCTGGCCAATTCGTTGGCCAGCGCGATCGCCGGCACATGGGTGGTCTGGAAAAATGTGTTATAAAATGGCAATTCGCGCATTTGCCGGGCCGCAACCTCGGCCAGTTCGTCGCGCCCATAGCCGATATTGACGCACCACAGCCCGGCCATCGCATCCAGGATCCGGTTGCCCTGGCTGTCGGTCAGAGTGACGCCGCTGGCGCCGGTTATGACACGCGCGCCCTTTTCGGCCAGCTCGTTTCCGGCGGTGAACGGGTGCATGTGATGCGCGGCGTCCAGAGCCTGTAATTCGGCGGTGGGCATGTGATTGGAGATGGTTGGCATGGCGGCGCTCTCCGGGCTTAGGGTCACCTTAAAATATGATCAAATTTAATCCTGTCAATCGAATCAATCGCCGCCTTTCAGGTCGGCCGCGATCTGCCGCATGCCATCCTCGATATCCAGAATCACAGAACGCCCAGCCAGATCGGCGTCCTGCGCCTGCAACGCCACCAGCAAATCCTTGTGATGATCCTGCAGGCTGTGGGTGCCGTAGCGGCCGCAAACCACCCGCAGCGACGGACCGAACTGCAGCCACAGCCGGTCCGCGACTGCGGCCATGATCGGCGCGTCGGCCCGCGCATAAAGCCGCGAATGAAACTGGTAGTTTCGCTTGAGATAGGTGCCGACATCGCCGGCTTCGATGGCCTCGTCCAGCGCGTTGTCGATGGATTTCAGCTGGTCGATCTCGTCCGCGCCTATGTGCGTAACGGCGCGGCGGGTCAACTCTAACTCCATTGCTTTCCTGATGAAAGTTATCTGCTCGATATCTCCGGCGGCCAGAACCGGAACGCTGACGCGGCGATTGCCCTGAAACATCAGCGCGCCTTCGGATATCAGCCGGCGAATGGCCTCGCGCACCGGCGTCATCCCCGCCCCCAACGCAGTTGTCAGACCCTGGATCGTGACCGCCTGCCCCGGTGCAATTTCGCCGAACAGTATCTGCGCGCGCAGCTTTTGGTACACATGCTCGTGTGCCGGCGGTCGCGCCTTTTTCTGTTCCGCTTCGGCTGCCTGGGCTGTGGTTTGTGTCACCTGCGCTGCTCCTGTCATCGACAAGTCCGGTTCTGTCGTGTTTCTGTGCGCTTGATCATAGCTTGGCTTGGCAATGAAGGCAAAAACTTGATCAAATTATTCAGCCGGCATATAAGTCGGAACCACAACGGGAGAACCACATGAAACCTTTTGCGCTGACCATCCTTGCGATTCTGGGCGCCGGCCACGCCGCAATGGCGGACGAGGTCCGCGTCTACAACTGGTCGGACTACATCGACGAGGAGTTGCTGCGAAACTTTGAGGCCGAGACCGGCATAGATCTGATCTATGACGTCTATGACAGCAACGAGGTGCTCGAAACCAAGATGCTGGCGGGCGGGTCCGGCTATGACGTGGTGGTGCCGTCCAACGACTTTCTGCAACGCCAGATCGGCGCGGGGGTCTATCAGAAAATCGATCCCGCAAAGCTGCCCAACAAGGCAAACATGTGGGACGTGATCGAGGCCCGCACCGCCAGCTTTGACCCCGGAAACGCCTATTCGATCAACTACATGTGGGGCACGACCGGGCTGGGCGTAAATATCGACAAGGTCAAGGCGGTGCTGGGCGCGGACGCGCCGCTGAACAGCATGGACCTGATCATGAAGCCGGAAAACATGGAAAAGCTGGCCGCATGCGGCGTGCATTTCCTGGACTCTCCGACCGAGATCATCCCGATGGTGTTGCAATATCTGGGCGAAGATCCCGACACCAACGACAAGGCGGTCATCGCCCGGGTCGAAGAGCCGCTGATGGCCGTGCGCCCCTATATTCAGAAGTTCCACAGCTCGGAATATATCAACGCCCTGGCCAATGGCGACATCTGCGTCGCGATCGGCTTTTCGGGGGACGTTTTGCAGGCGCGCGACCGCGCCGCCGAAGCCGATAACGGTGTCGAAATCGCCTATCATCCCTTTGCCGAAGGTTCGCTGATGTGGTTCGACCAGATGGCCATACCGGTGGACGCGCCGAACCCGGACGCGGCCCATGCCTTTCTGAACTTCATGATGGACGCGCAGAACATGGCAACGGCCTCGAACTATGTCTATTACGCCAACGGCAACAAGGCGTCGCAAGAGTTCCTGGCCGAGGATGTCATCGGTGATCCGGCGATCTATCCCGATGCCGAGACGATGAAAAACCTGTATGTCAAATCGCCCTATCCGCCGAAAACCCAGCGCGTGGTGACCCGCCTCTGGACCAAGATCAAGTCGGGCACCTGACCGGACCCGCATCGGGCGAGTCCCGCGGCGGTCGCCCGTTCCTTTCCCGCCCAGCGCAGAGAGCGATCGTGCAGACAGTTGAATTCAGGCCCTGGGCGGATCCCGCAGAATCGCCCTTGATCCGGTTTCAGAACGTGACCAAGCGGTTTGGCGATTTCACCGCGATTGATGACCTGTCTCTGGACATCTACGAGCAAGAGTTTTTCGCCCTGTTGGGGCCTTCGGGTTGCGGCAAGACAACCATGATGCGGATGCTGGGCGGGTTCGAAACCCCGACCCGGGGGCGGATCGAACTGGCGGGGCAGGATATCGGCCCCGTGCCGCCCCACAAGCGCGCGGTCAACATGATGTTCCAGTCCTATGCGCTGTTTCCGCATCTGTCGGTCTGGGACAACATCGCTTTTGGTTTGCGGCGCGACCGCCTGCCAAAAGACCAGATCGCCGCCCGCGTCGCCGACATGCTGCGCCTGACCCGGCTGGAAAAGTTCGCCCGCCGCAAGCCGCATCAGATTTCGGGCGGCCAACGGCAGCGCGTGGCGCTGGCCCGGTCGCTGGCCAAGGCGCCGAAACTGCTGTTACTGGACGAACCGCTGGGGGCGCTGGACAAGAAACTGCGGCAGGAAACCCAGTTCGAACTGATGGACATCCAGGAAACCACCGGCACGACCTTTGTGATTGTGACCCATGATCAGGAAGAGGCAATGACCGTCGCCAGCCGGGTGGCGGTGATGGACGAAGGCCGACTGGTACAGGTGGCGACCCCGGCCGATATCTATGAATGTCCCAACAGTGTCTATGTCGCCGATTTCATCGGGGACGTGAACATTCTGAAAGGCCGCGCCCGCGCCATCGGCCACAACCGGTATCACATCGACTGGTCCGAGGGTCATCCCCCCCTGACCGCGACCTCGGAACAGCCCCTGGCACCGGATCAGGACTGCCATCTGGCGATCCGGCCGGAAAAGGTGACGATCTCGTCTCAAAGGCCCGAAAGTGCGGACAACGCCATGCAGGGCACCGTGCTGGACATCGCCTATCTGGGCAATCTTTCGACCTATTTCGTGCAATTGCCGACGGGTCAGATCATCAAGGCGCAGACCGCCAACACCCGGCGCATTTCGCGGCGCAACCTGACATGGGAAGACTCGGTCTGGTTGTCATGGACAGCGACGGCCGGCGTGGTTCTGGCCCAGTGATGCGCCGGTTCGTCCTGATCGCCCTGCCCTATCTGTGGTTGCTGCTGCTGTTTCTGGTGCCCTTTGCCATCGTGCTGAAAATCGCGCTGTCCGATACCGCGGTGGCAATCCCACCCTATACGCCGGTGCTGGGCGGCGGCGACGGGATCGGCGCCTTTCTGCGTCAGCTGGATTTCGAGAATTTCGTCTGGCTGACCGAGGACGATCTCTATTGGAAAGCCTATCTCAGCAGCGCGAGAATCGCCGCCGTTTCGACAGGCCTGACCCTGCTGTTGGGCTATCCGATCGCCTATGGCATGGCGCGCGCGCCCGAAGAATGGCGCCCAACGCTGATGATGCTGGTCATCCTGCCCTTTTGGACCAGCTTTCTGATCCGGGTCTATGCCTGGATGGGCATTCTCAGCACCGAGGGGTTTTTGAATCAGGCCCTGATCTGGATCGGAGTCATCAACGAACCGCTGACCATCCTGAACACCAACACGGCCGTCTATATCGGCATCGTCTATACCTATCTGCCCTTCATGATCCTGCCGGTCTATGCCGCGCTGGATCGTCTGGACGACTCGTTGATCGAGGCCGCCGAAGATCTGGGCTGTTCGCGTCTGCAGGCCTTTTGGCTGGTGACCGTGCCGCTCAGCCGAAACGGTATCGTCGCCGGCTGCTTTCTGGTCTTTATCCCGGCGCTTGGCGAATTTGTGATTCCGTCCCTGCTGGGCGGGTCGGGCACATTGATGATCGGCAAGGTGCTGTGGGAGGAGTTTTTCTCGAATCGCGACTGGCCCGTGGCCTCGGCTGTGGCCGTGGTGCTGCTGTTGATCCTGGTGGTACCCATCGTCCTGTTCCAGCGTAACCAGCAGAAACAGCCAGAGGCGGAACACTGATGCGCCTGAGCTGGTTCAACGTGGTGTCCCTGACGCTGGGCTTTGTCTTTCTCTACCTGCCCATGGTCATCCTTGTCGCCTTCAGCTTTAACGAAAGCAAACTGGTGACCGTCTGGGCCGGGTTCTCGACCCGTTGGTACGGCGCGTTGCTGCAAAAC
Source organism: Sedimentitalea sediminis (assembly GCF_042687825.1). Lineage (NCBI taxonomy): Bacteria > Pseudomonadati > Pseudomonadota > Alphaproteobacteria > Rhodobacterales > Paracoccaceae > Sedimentitalea > Sedimentitalea sediminis. The sequence goes on from NZ_JBHUQE010000027.1 coordinate 26,803, forward strand.
GAGGCCTTCCTTGACGCCGCCTGGGTCACGGTCAAGGTCGCGGTGCTTTCCTCGACCCTGGCGACGGTTCTGGGCACGATGGCTGCCTATGTCATGATACGCGGCGGGCGGTTCTTTGGGCGCACTTTGTTTTCCGGCATGATCTATGCGCCGCTGGTCATGCCCGAGGTGATCACCGGCCTTTCGCTGCTGTTACTGTTCATCGGCATCGGGCTGGATCGCGGCGTGCTGACCATCGTGCTGGCGCATACGACCTTTTCCATGTGCTATGTCTCGGTCGTGGTGTCCGCGCGGCTGGCGACCTTCGACCGATCGCTGGAAGAGGCCGCGCTGGACCTGGGGTGCACCCCGACCGAAGCCTTTCGCCTGGTGACGTTGCCGATCATCGCGCCGGCGGTAATTTCCGGCTGGTTGCTGGCCTTTACCCTGTCGCTGGATGATCTGGTAATCGCCTCCTTTACCTCGGGGCCTTCGGCCACCACGCTGCCGATCAAGATCTTCTCCGCCGTGCGGCTGGGCGTCAGCCCTGAAATCAATGCCCTGTCCACGATCATGATCGCGATCGTCACGCTGGGGGTGATCACGGCCTCGCTGATCTCGAAACGCAACCTGGTGCGCCGCAGACGCCAGGAACATCAGGCCACATAAGCCGCTCGTCCCGCACGACGGCTGATGCCGGCGGCAGACATTTATTATGATTTGCAGGGTATCTGATGAAGGGAATCGGGCCGGTTGACAGGCCCGCCGTCCTGGACCAAGGGTTCCGCAAACTGGGTAAGAGGTGACTGTCATGAAGATCGCGATGATCGGTACCGGATATGTCGGGCTGGTGTCCGGGGTATGTTTCTCGGATTTCGGTCATGATGTGGTCTGCGTTGACAAGGATTCCGAAAAGGTCGCCATGCTGCGCAATGGGCAGGTGCCGATCTACGAACCCGGACTCGAGGATTTGATGGCGCGGAACGTGGCCGCAGGGCGCCTGACCTTTTCCGACGATCTGGCCTCTGCTGTCAGCGGCGCCGCTGCCGTTTTCATTGCCGTGGGCACACCGACCCGGCGTGGCGACGGCCATGCCGACCTGACCTATGTCATGGCCGCGGCGCAGGAAATCGCCGCAGCGATGACCGACTATACGGTGGTTGTGACCAAATCCACCGTGCCCGTGGGCACCAACCGGATCGTCAAACAGACCATCGCCAAGGCCAACCCGCTGGCACAGTTCGATGTCGCGTCAAACCCGGAATTTCTGCGCGAAGGCGCCGCCATCGACGATTTCATGCGCCCGGACCGCGTCGTTGTCGGTGTTCAGCACGACCGTGCCGCCGAGGTGATGAATGACGTCTATCGTCCGCTCTATCTGCGCGATTTTCCGATTCTGACCACGGATCTGGAAAGCGCCGAGATGATTAAATACGCCGCCAATGCCTTTTTGGCCACCAAGATCACCTTTATCAACGAGATCGCCGCACTGTGCGAACGCACCGGCGCGGATGTGAAGCTGGTCAGCAAGGGCATGGGGCTGGACGGGCGCATCGGCAATAAGTTTCTGCATGCCGGTCCGGGCTATGGCGGGTCCTGCTTTCCAAAGGACACCCGCGCCCTGGCCCGCATCGGCCAGGAACACGGCCTGCCGATGCAGATCACCGAAACGGTGATCAAGGTGAACGAAGAGCTGCGCCGCCGCATGGTCGACAAGGTCGTCGACATGATGGATGGACAGGTCGCCGGCAAGACCATTGCGGTGCTGGGTATCACCTTTAAACCCAACACCGATGACATGCGCGAGGCGCCGGCCCTGACCATCGTTCCGGCATTGATCGGCGCCGGCGCCAAGGTGCGGGTCGTCGACCCCCAGGGCCGGGCCGAGGGCAGCGATCTATTGCCGGGCGTGCACTGGTTCGAGGATGCCTACAAGGCAGCGCGAAATGCCGATGCGCTGGTCATCCTGACCGAGTGGAACGAATTCCGGGCGCTCGACCTGAAGCGCCTGGCAAAACACATGTCCCGTCCGGTGTTGGCGGATCTGCGCAACATCTACTCGGCCCGCGATGCACGGCGCGCCGGTTTTCTACGCTATGTCTCGGTCGGCCGCGGCGACTATGTCGGCGAAGAAACGGCCGACAACCCGGCCCTTTCCATCGTCAGACCGGGGGCATAGTCCGAATTGCCACGTTCGGTCTGCCACAGGCAGTAGGCGGCCATGCGCCAATGATACCAAGGCTGCAATGCGCGAAACCGGCCTACGGTATCCGCGTCCGGATAGGCGCGCAAAAAGGCTTCCGTCTCGCATGGGCGCAATGGCGCACCGCGATAAAGGTGCTGCATGGCCGGCGAGGTGAAAATGGCCAGATCCTCGCACGGGTCGCCCAGCGCCGGACACTGCCAGTCGATCAGAATGGCCCGCCCGGCGCGGACCAGAATGTTGCCGGGAACCGGGTCGCCATGCAGAAAACACCGGCGACCGGATGCCGGAACCGTACCGCTCGGGGCCAATGCCGCAACGACCCGGCGACCCTGCGGCGTGCAATCCGCCAGAATCATGCGGGTCTGATCCGACAGCGCGCGGCTGCCATCGGGTGCGGTTCGCAGATCATCTGGAGCCGGCAGCCTGTGCAGATCGGCCAGAACCTTGGCCACCAGAGCCGGGTCTTCCTGCCAGGGCGTTCCCCGGTCGTGATCATAGATCACCCATTCACAGCCATCAGATCTGCCTGCGGCAACCGGGTCCGGTGCAACCCCGGTTCCAGCCAACCGCTGCAGGCAGGCAGATTCANACCAGAGCCGGGTCTTCCTGCCAGGGCGTTCCCCGGTCGTGATCATAGATCACCCATTCACAGCCATCAGATCTGCCTGCGGCAACCGGGTCCGGTGCAACCCCGGTTCCAGCCAACCGCTGCAGGCAGGCAGATTCATGATGCGGATGGTTCGGAAACAGAGGATTGGCGATTTCATCGGAAAACAGCTTTAGAACCCGGTCGCCGAGATCGTTGTGAATGCGCCAGACCTGGTTGGTGCGCCCCCCGTGTAAAACCGTGAATCGATCACCCGCGCAGATCAGACCGACCTGACGCAGATCCGACAGCACGGATGCGGGAGGAATGAAAGTCGAATGTTTCAGGCGGCGGCTCCGGTTTGCGCACTGGCGAATGCCAGCGCCTTCCGCTCACCGATACAGCAATTTGGCCCCGCCGCGTCAACTGCCCTCGCGCAAGGCGGTGACAGATGTGGCCGGCACGGCCTGTCCGCCCTCGAATATCAACATGACCGCGTTGTTCTGCACCTGCGCCTCGGCGATTCGCCCATAAACTTCTGTCGGCCCGGACTTGATTGTCTTTCCCCCGCTCAAACTTTCGACCGAGAAAGAGTATGTGCCGTTTGGAAAAGGTTGGCCGTTGCCATCCACACCCGCCCACTGAATCGGTTCGGCCTGGGTCGGAATCTGCTGCCTCTGCACTTCCTTGCCGGTCGTGTCTGTGACCACCAAAAAGGCCTTCTCCGCCGTCCGGGCAGGATTGGGCGAAACCGTGATCGGGCTGCCATCAAACGCAATCGGCGTTTCCGCCCGTGCTTCCATGCCGACCCAACCGGCCAGCGAAGCCATGCTCGACTGGTCCATCTGGCCGGACAACAGGGTCAATGTGTCGTTGGTCTTGACCTGTTGCTCGACCATTGAGAATTGCGCCAGCTGGGCCGCATATTCGGTCGAATCGATCGGTTCCAGCGGATCCTGATAGCGCGCCTGTGCGGTCAACATCTTGAGAAAGGTTTCGAAATCGGATGCCAGTCCGCTGGGCTTGGCAGATGCGGGTGATTTTGCGGGGGTCGTCGCCGATGCGGCTGTCGTCGCGGCGGTACTGCTGTCAATCATGGCTCACAATCTCAGATCGAGCCCGGTCGAGACCAGGCGGGTGGGAGTAGGGTTCGGGTTGGAGTCCGTTTCTTCAGACATGATACAGGTCGAATCGGTCGATTCCTCTGCGGTCCGGTCTGCGCCCGAATCGCCATTGCCGAACTGAAAAGACGTGTTTTCATACCCCAGTTGCTGGAATTCCTGCGCAAGCTGATCGATATGGCGGCGCATCAGGTCCAAGGTCTCGGGGCGTTCGGACTGAATAACCACCGTCACTCCGGTCTCCGAAGTCGTGAGCGCCATCCTGACACGACCCAGCTCCTGCGGATTCAATGATATTTCGACCGGTTTTCCCGGCTGACGGACAAAGACCTCAACAGCCTGAGCAGCTGCGTTGCGCACCGAGTCGCTGCGCTGGAACCCCAAATCCGTGTTGGTTGACCAGGTTTGCGGTGCCACCGGATCGATCCGAATGGCCGACCCCGCCAGTGCGTCGCGACCGGGTTGCATCGCGTCGCCCAACGACACGTCACTGTCCGGCAAGCCAAGGTGGGTTCCGATCGCCCTGGCTCCAGGCTCGGCTGTCGCAGTCTGGCGCATCGGCAGCACAAGGCCCGACGCAACCGGTTCACCGCCCGCACGCGGCGCACCACTTGCCAAAGCCGTGGCACTAGCGAGCTCGGAATTTTCCGCCTTGGAACCTTTAAATTGGGCCGCCGGATCAACATCGGATTGCGCGGCAGCCACCCGAGCCGCCATCACCGTTTCCGCCATCATGGGACGGCGCGTAATTGACGCCGGATCGGCGGCGGCCAAGGCCTTTTCCTTTGCTCCAGGTGGACCTTCTTGTGGAGCGGGACTCGCCAGTTCAGGCGCGATCGCCTTGCCGGATCGGTCAGAATTCACGGACCCCGCAGATTGTTCGTCTGCCTGCGCACCGCCCAGAGAGGTTGTGGACGTGGGAAGGGTCAACGTTTTTTCTCTGGTCTCTGGCGTTGTGCCGGGCAAATCCGTGGCGGCAGAAGAAGGAACTGTTGTCAATGCGGAGCCTGGGATTAGCCCGCTGTTGTTGCGACTATCCTGGGTCGTCGTGCTATTTTGCTCGAAATCGGCTTCGACAATCTGCATTTGATCTGAGGACCGCAGCAAAGTCTCGGAGCCTTCAGACACTCTCTGATCGCTCCGCACGAGGTCGGCCGTGTTTACCGATCTCTGGCTGGACGGTGATGCCGCATCCGCAGCGATGCGGACGCGATCCCCCGACGCATTCTCAAGCATTTCCTGCGGCGCTTCTGATGAGTCACGAAAGTCAGCCTGCGGGCCCGTCGAGGTAAGCTCTGTAAGCTTGGAATCTGGTTCGGCCTGGCCGGCTGGCACGGCCAGGCCGGATTGGATGTTTTCCGGAATATCGGACTCTGCCCCTGCAGGCACAGAACCTGCAACTTCCTGTTCCGGTTCGGCTTCACCCAACTTTTTAGATGCGACGTCCGCATTCTCGTCCTCGGCGCCCTCGGTCACATCCGAGGTTTCCGCGGTCTCCACGAGCGCGTCGGTCTTTCCCTGCGAATTCTCGGATTCCCGGTGAAACAGGGCACCAAAGGACATGCCCTGCTTGGCTGCCGATTCCGTTGTTTCGGGTAGAACCGGACTTGATGCCGGTGAGTCGCCGGTTTTCGACAACGACAGGAAATTGATATGCATGGCGCCCCGGATTTCTATCACGTTGCAGCCACTGTCAGACAAACGGGTTACGTATTTTTTAACCGGATTCGACCGATGCTTGGAAATATCCGAGCAATTCGAGGCAATCCATGGATCCGATCTCTTCCACATCACCCCCCGGTTTGGCCGCCGCATCAAAACAGGACCCGCTACGCGAGGCGGCGACAGAACTCGAAGCGGCGTTTTTGACAGAAATGCTGAAATCCGCCGGTCTGGGCAAAAGCCGCGACTCAATGGGGGGCGGAGCCGGAGAAGACCAGTTCGGCTCGTTTCTCGTACGGGCTCAGGCAGAACAGATTGCCCGCACCGGCGGGATCGGCCTGGCCGAATCTCTTTTTAACGCCCTGAAGGAGGCAGAGAATGACAAATGAAAATCCCCAGGACCTTATCGAACGGTTGGATGATCTGCTCGACCAGGAACGCCAGGCCCTGATCGCGGGCGATCTCGAGCGAATCGGCGAACTGATGCTGATAAAGGAAGACCTGATAGGGAAAATCAACGCCCTTGAGGCGGTCGAGCAAGGTCGTCTTGACACCTTGCAGGAAAAGGTGACCCGAAATCAGGCGCTGCTGACCAGCGCGCTGGACGGTATTCGCGCAGTCGCCAACCGTATGGCCGATCTGCGCCGGGTCCGTGCAGGTCTGGAAACCTATGACCGCAGAGGACAGAAACGAATCTTTGGAACCGCGACCGAGACAAGCGTCGAGAAACGGGCCTGACGTCGAATTGAAACAAATGCGAACAAAGCTTCGGACCCGGTTTAGGACTCCATTAGCACTTGGCATCCCATTGTGACGGTGCACTTCAAGACGAGGTGGCGCGAAGCCGGACGACCGGTGATCGCATTGGTCAGAAGACGTTTAGTCCGCCTCACCGGGCGGGGATGCAACCGGGCGAAACGGCCCTATGACTTAAGGAAAATGCTATGTCCAGCATTCTGACGAACAACAGTGCAATGGTCGCACTGCAGACCCTGAAATCGATCAACTCCAACCTGGCCAAGACTCAGGACCAGATCTCGACCGGCAAGGATATCGCGAGCGCCAAGGACGGGTCCGCCGTCTGGGCGATCTCCAAAGTGATGGAATCCGATGTGGCCGGTTTCAAGGCAGTGTCTGACTCGCTGTCGCTGGGTGAATCCACCGTGGCCGTTGCCTCGGCCGGCGCCGAGCAGGTTGTCAACGTTCTGAAAGATATCAAGCAACTCGCCATCTCTGCCACCAGCGAAAACGTCGATCACGCGAAAATTCAAGCCGATATCGACGAGCGTGTCGCCCAAGTGGCGTCCATTATCGGTGCGGCTCAATTCAACGGCGCAAACCTTTTGGCAACCGACGTGGACGGCAATGGCGCGACCAGCCTGTCAATTACTTCTTCGCTTGACCGAGTCGGTACCGCTGCACCGACCACCTCTTCGATCACAGTGGCAACGGTTGATTTCGAAGCGGATATCGATCTGGCGACCGATCTGACGGCAATCACCGACACAGCAACGGCCGCGACCGCGCTGGGCGAGATCGAAGCCTTCCTGACGACGGCGATTGATGGCGCCGCTGCACTGGGTGCCTCGGCCAAACGGATCCAGGACCAGAATTCCTTTGTGGGCAAACTTTCGGATGCGATGAAAATCGGCATCGGTGCTTTGGTAGATGCCGACATGGAAGAGGCGTCTTCCCGCCTGCAGGCGCTGCAGACACAACAACAGCTGGGCGTTCAGGCCCTGTCCATCGCCAACCAGGCGCCGCAGACCATCCTGTCGCTGTTCCGCTAAATGGATCGGCCGGAGCGCGACGCGCTCCGGCCTTTCTCTCTGACTATCAAATTCGTGAGGACATGACTTGAACGCTCTTTCACAAGCGCATCGCGCCTATTCGGCAGTCTCGGCACCAACCCGGACAGCGCGCGGAACAGAATACGAAGCCGTGGCCCGCATCACGACCCGAATCCGGTCGGCATATGAAAAGGGTCCTGCCGGGTTTCCGGCGCTTGCAGCAGCCTTGCACGACAATCGCAAACTGTGGAACATCTTTGCGACTGATGTTGCAGACGCCGGCAATCCGCTTCCCAAGGACCTGAAGGCGCGGCTGTTCTACCTCGCGGAATTTACGAACCAACACACCAGCAAGGTTCTGGCGCGTCAGGCGTCGATACAACCATTGCTAGAGATCAACACGGCCATCCTGCGTGGCCTGCGCAGCGGAAAGGCCTGACATGAGTGGATTGGTACTGAAACTGGCGCCTAAGGAACGGGTTTTGATCAATGGCGCCGTGATCGAAAACGGCGATCGGCGCAGTCGACTGTCCATCGTGACACCAGATGCAAAAATCCTGCGACTAAGGGATGCCATACATCCCGACGAGGCGAACACGCCGGTTCGCCGGGTCTGCTATGCGGCGCAATTGATCCTGACGGGCGACTGCGATCCTGAATCCGCACGTTATTCTCTTTTGCGTCGGATCGAGGAATTGAGTCAGGTCTTTACCGATCCCGACAGCCGGGCGTCTCTGACCGAAGCAACCGAGTCCCTGATTCAGGAACATCACTATAAATGCCTAAAAGCGCTTCGGAAGCTCCTTCCCCGCGAAGATCGTCTTATCGCGGCGCGCCCATCATGAGTTTTCAGCCGATCGTTCCAAGCACAGGCCTGGTGGGCTGGCGGTTCCTGCAGCGCACGTATGACGCCCAGTTTGAGGCCTTCAACGCCTCAGCCAAATTGCAACGCGATACCGAATACTTCGACGAAAAGATCGGCGACATAAGAACTGCAGAAGACCTGGTAAAAGATCGTCGACTTCTAAGCGTCGCCCTGGGTGCCTTCGGTCTGCAGGATGACATCAACAACCGTTTCTTTATCCAGAAAATCCTTGAGGATGGAACAAACAATGATGATGCGCTGGCCAACAAGCTGACGGATGACCGGTACCAGAAACTCAGCAAGGCTTTTGGTTTCGGTCCTGGCGAAACCCGAACGACAATGAACACCGAAAAGATGGCCGAAGTCCGGGATCTTTATCGCACCCAAAGCTTTGAAGTGTCCGTCGGCGAACAGGACGAAACGATGCGCATTGCGCTGTACGCCCAGCGCGAATTGCAGGCGCTGGCGAACGAAACCAGCAGTGAGAAGGCAAAGTGGTTCTCATTGATGGGCCTACCGCCTTTGCGCGCGATGTTCGAAACCGCGTTGGGTCTGCCGAAAGCTTTTGGCCAGATCGACATCGATCAGCAATACGAAATATTTCGCGGCAAGACCCAGGCGGTTAGCGGAAACAACACGGTTTCGCAATTCACGGACCCCGACCTGATAGCAGAGTTTACGAACCGCTATCTTGTGCGCTCGCAGATAGCCGGAATGAATGCAGGAAATTCATCGGCATCCAACGCTCTGACGCTTTTGCAGTCCGCCGGGTTTTGACGGCCGGACACAGCGCGTTCGGCCTCTCGCCGAATGACGTGAAGAAACGCGCGCATGAGATACGAATGGCCTGGAATTGTTCGGGCATCTGTCATCACAAGGCGTTTGAAAACAACCTGAATTATTGCGCACAGGTTTGAAAATTTGGGCAGCAGGTCCAGATTCATGAACGATTGTTGAGTGCATAGGAACATGCGATCAGGCCAACCAGGTCTGAGATCTAGGGCCTTTGAAAACTGGCTCTGTGGTCCTACACCCGAATCTAGATTTCGCCGC
>NZ_JBHUQE010000028.1:0-33880 GCF_042687825.1 Sedimentitalea sediminis
AAATCAATGGGGCCTGACCCTAGGCACCTCTTGCTTTAGGCACAAGTCGCACCCAATTCGTTGCACCCGCAATCGCGTCGGGAGTTAGGATGGCTTCTCTTGGAAGCTTTTTTGAACTCCCCAAACTTGCGGCCGTGAGGTGACTGACTCATGGAGGCTCTCGTGTCGGGGACGATTTGGGATGTGGCCTTAAGCGACCACCCCGCTACGGCCGGAGTCGCTTTACACCCGCAGTCACGGGTTGTGGTCTGGATGCCCCCGCAGGGGCGCTGACGGATAGGAGCAAAGGCAGGGCGCAGAGAGCCTTGCGTTGGGCGAGAGGAGGCGTTTGGCGGCCAGGCAGATCTGGGCAAAGCCAGGGCAACCTTCGACACTCGACGTACCACCAGGGGTGTCCTGCCGCCCCACCTGCTATCATAAAATAGCAATTCGTTCGACAGCGATGTCGTGGCAGGTCTTGTCGAGTTCGATGCCGATGAACGGGCGGCCTGTACGCGGGCAAGCTACGTCAGTGGTTGCACTCCTCATAAATGGGCCGAAAACCATTGCCATGGTTCCGTGTAATCCTCAATCAATTGGTCAACCAACTCTGATGACCATTGAGTAGCTCGCCCGCAAACCGTCCCGCGGATTTCACGATTGTTGCTGAACAACGGCGCCCGTGAATTGAGCGAGCGAGATGCCGGCGGATTGCAATGCAGCGCGGGATTGTTGAGCTATGGACAGCGCTTTGGGCGTGTCGCCATGCAGGCAGATGGTATCGATCCGGGTCGGGATGTGCTTGCCGCTTTCAGCGATGATCGCGCCGGCCCGGACCATTGCCACCACCCGGCGGCTGGCAATCTCCGGATCGTGGATGACGGCGCCCGGCAGACCGCGATCGACCAGCGTCGCATCGTCATTATAGGCCCGGTCGGCAAAGATCTCGCAGGCCGCTTTGCAGCCCAGTTCGGTCACCGCCGCCTGCTGGGCGGTACCGGCCAGCACCATGATGATGATGTCGGGTGCAACCGACAGCGCGGCACTGTAACAGTCGCGCGCCAATCCCCGGTCTTCGGCGGCCATGTTGGCCAATGCGCCATGCAGCTTTAAGTGCCGGACCGCGCCGCCGGTGGCCCGTGCCATCGCCTGGGCCGCGCCCAACTGGTAGCGGATCATGTTCCCGAGGCTTTCGGGGGAAACCGTCATGCGCCGCCGGCCAAATCCCTGCAGATCGGCAAAGCCGGGATGGGCGCCGATACCGACACCGTGCCGGACCGCCGCGCGCATGGTGTCGGCCATAACGTCCCAGTCACCGGCATGAAAGCCGCAGGCAATGTTGGCCGAGGTCACGGTCTGCAGCAAGCCGGCATCATCCCCCATGACCCAAGGGCCATAGCTTTCGCCCATATCGGCATTCAAATCGACGGTTTCGGTCATTGATTGTCCCTTTCCAGATCGTCCCCGTTGGTGACACCGCTAATAAATTGCTGGGATAACAGGTCAGGGCAGTTTGCCGGATCCCGGATCAACGGGCGCAGTCGCCCCAGCAGCCCCTTGTGCCGGGCCCGTTCCCGCCTTTCGGTCTCGATCGCCTGATCCAGACTCAGCATGCGAAAGCGCAATTCGGTTCCTGGCCGCGCCTGGGCCACACGTGGCAGGTCGGCGGGCAGGACCGACCCGATACGCGGATACCCCCCGGTGGTCTGGCACTCGCAGAGCAGGACGAATGGCGTGCCATCGCCGGTAATCTGGATATCGCCGGGAATGATGACTTCCGACAGAATGTGCAGGCCGGATTTGTTGTGAAACCCCGGTCCCTGCGGCAGGAAACGCGCGCCCATGCGGTTGCCGCGCGTATCCCGGCGGAACCTGGTCGCCGCAAAGCGCGCGACCTCGGCCGGGTCAAAGAACTCGGTCTGCAGACTTGGAACGATCCGGACTTCGCCGCCGACAAAGCGCGGGTCGGCCTGGATCGCCAGGCCCGTGGCGGCGGAACCTCCGTCCGGACCAACCGGCAGCTGTGTTCCCGGTTGCACCGCAGCGCCGAGGCCTGCGGTCAGATGTGCCCCGCGGGCTCCAAGCCGAAGGGGAGTCGCCAAGCCCCCGCCCAGATGCAGATAGCCATAGGTTCCGCTCTCTGCGCCACCTATGGTCAGCCGGCTGCCGGTTGGCAGCAGGTGGCTGGCATTCCAGGCAATGCGATGGCCGTCCACGCTGGCCTGCATCGGCGCACCGGTCAGCGCGATTCGCATCGCCTGTGTCGCCTCGAATTCTCCGCCCGTACCGGCCATTTCGAGGGCTGCCAGACCTGGGTCCTGTGCCAGCAGTGCAGCCCCTTCCGCCAGGGCCAGCCGGTCCGCAGCGCCGCCACGCGACAGCCCGAACGCGAGATAGCCGGGCCGGCCCTGATCCTGCACGGTCAACCCGGGTCCGGTGCGATGGACGATCAACGCGCGCGTCATGGCAACACCTCGGATGTTGCGCCGCCGTCAGGACCGCTGGCACGCATCGCCATCAGTTTCTCGACGCTTGTCGGCTGGAACAGCACCTCGTCGCCCGGACGCAGGACAAAGGGTGTTGCATCCTCCGGCCGAAACAGACTGAAAGCCGTCTGCCCGACATGTCGCCACCCGGTCGGGGCGGACACCGAAAACAACACGATCTGCCGAATTGCAACGGTCAGCGCGCCGGTCGGCACCTGTTCGGTCAGCGAGGTCTGGCGCGGGATGTCCCATTCGGGCGGCAACTCGCCCAGATAGGGCTGGCCCGGCGCAAAACCGATGGTCTGAACCCGCAGCCGGCTTTGCGATATCGAGGCGATGGCCTCTTCGGGCGACAGCCCGGCGACGGCCGCGGCCTCTGCAAGCTGCGGCGCCATGTCGGTTCCATAGACCGTCGGAATCCGCCAAGACCTGCGGCCGGTCGGCAAGTCGGCGGCGAACCAGTCCTGTTGCCCGAGCAACTCTGCGAGCGAGGCGCGCATCGCGGCATGGTCCTGCCACAGCGGGTCAAAACGCAGATAGGTCGAGACCATCGAGGTCGAGGTCTCTTGTAGCCCGGGCCAGTCGGCCCGCTCGATCACATCGCGCAAGGCCAGTGCGGCCCGGTTTGCCGGTTCGCTCAGGCGGTCTCCAAAGGTGACCAGCAGCCCGTCGATACCGACGGTTCTGATCTGCGGCCACTGCGACCGGGGGCGGTGATTGGCGCGGTTTGAGGCGTTGTCGGTCATTTTTGGGTTCCCAAGATTCTGTAGCAGAGTTTTTCTCGGGACGTCACCGCAGCTGGTTGGAAAAATGGCCTGTGCGAAGGAATTTATCCGCGCCAAGCACGGCCAACAGGGCGACCTGTCAGCGGATTCGGGTTGCAAGGACGGCAGGTCCGGGCAGGTCCTGGCCTGCCCGGAAGGTGGTCGTTACGACGCAGCCAGATCGAACCGGTCGGCGTTCATGACCTTCGTCCAGGCCGCCACAAAGTCACGCACGAACTTTGCCTCATTGTCATCCTGGGCGTAGACTTCGGAAAGCGCGCGCAGGATCGAGTTCGATCCGAACACAAGGTCCGCACTGGTGGCCGTGTACCTTACTTTGCCGGTCTTACGGTCCCGCAGTTCGTATGTGCTGCCCTCGGCAACCGGAACCCATTTGTAGGCCATATCGGTGATGGTCTGGAAAAAGTCGGTGGTCAACTGACCTTCGCGGTCGGTAAAGACGCCATGCTTAGCGCCGCCAAAGTTGGCACCAAGCACCCGCAGACCGCCCACCAGCACCGTCATTTCGGCCCCGGTCAGGCCCAGCAGTTGTGCCCGGTCCAGCATCAGTTCCTCAGGGCTGACCGAGAATTCCTGCTTTTGCCAATTGCGAAACCCGTCCGCGACGGGTTCGAGAACCGAAAAGGAGTCCGCGTCGGTCTGCGCATCGGTCGCGTCGCCGCGTCCGGGGGCGAACGGTACGGCAATATCATGGCCGGCCGCCCGGATCGCCTGTTCCAAAGCGACATTGCCCGCCAGAACGATCACATCGGCCACCGATGCCCCGGTTTCGGCGGCAATCGGTTCAAGGACCCCGAGCACCCTGGCAAGCCGTTCCGGCTCGTTGCCGACCCAGTCCTTTTGCGGGGCCAGCCGAATGCGCGCGCCGTTGGCACCGCCGCGCTTGTCCGAACCACGATAGGTCCGGGCGCTGTCCCAGGCCGTGGCGATCATCTCGGCGGTGGTCAAACCGCTTTCGGTGATTTTCGTTTTTACGGCATCAATATCGTAGTCCGTGTTGCCGGCGGGGACCGGATCCTGCCAGATCAGGTCTTCGGCAGGCACGAACGGGCCATGAAGGTTGGCCTTTGGTCCCATGTCGCGGTGGGTCAGCTTGAACCAGGCGCGGGCAAAGGTATCGGCAAAATAGTCCGGGTCCTTGTGGAACCGCTCGCAGATCTCGCGATAGATCGGATCGACCTTCATCGCCATGTCGGCGTCGGTCATGATCGGGTTGTGCTTGATCGACGGGTCGGTCGCGTCGGGCACCATGTCTTCCGCGGCGATGTTCACCGGCTCCCATTGCCAGGCGCCGGCGCGAGATTTCGTGACCTCCCAGTCATATTTGAACAGCAGGTCGAGATAGCCGTTGTCCCACTGGGTCGGGTTGCTTGTCCAGGCCCCTTCCAGGCCCGAGGTATGCGCGGTATTCGCGTTGCCATCAAACGCCGGGTTGTCCCATCCGAACCCCGCCATCTCGACCCCTGCAGCAGCAGGTTCCCGGCCCACCTGATCGGCGGCCAGGCCGCCATGCGCCTTTCCGACCGTGTGTCCGCCAACGGTCAGTGCCGCGGTTTCCTCGTCATCCATCGCCATGCGCGCAAAGGTCATGCGGACAAATTTTGCCGTTTCGGCAGGGTCCGGGTTTCCGTCCACCCCCTCGGGGTTCACATAGATCAGACCCATGTGGGACGCCGCGAGCGGGTTGTACATCGAATTGGCATCCGCGATGTCGGTCACGCGCTCTTCGGTCGGCGCCAGAATTTCGCTGTCACTGCCCCAGTTGATGTCAATCTCGGGACCCCAGATGTCCTCGCGCCCAAACCCAAAGCCAAAGACCTTGAGGCCCATATTGGCATAGGCCACGGTGCCGGCCAGAACCAGCAGATCGGCCCAGGACAGCGCGTTGCCGTATTTCTTTTTCACGGGCCACAAAAGACGCCGCGCCTTATCGAGACTGGCGTTGTCAGGCCACGAGTTCAGCGGTTCAAAGCGGATGTTGCCGGTGCCCGCACCACCGCGACCGTCGCCAAGGCGATAGGACCCCGCCGTGTGCCAGGACAGGCGGATAAACAGCCCGCCATAATGCCCCCAATCCGCCGGCCACCAGTCCTGGCTGTCGGTCAGCAGCTTGTCGACATCGTCCCAAACGCCCTGAAAATCCAGTGATTTCACGGCCGCGCGGTGGTCATAGTCGGGGTCCATCGGGTTCGAGCGGGCATCATGCTGATGCAGGATGTCGAGATTCAGCACATTGGGCCACCATTTGGTGGGGTGGGTATTCATGCCGGTGCTGCCGCCATGCATGACCGGGCAGGCGCCCCTGTTCATACCGTCATTTCCGTCCATTGCATTCTCCCTGATCGAAAGGGCCACGGCTGTTTCCCGTGGCTATGAAACATTCTGCGTTGCCTGCGTGACTTTAGTGACGTCAGCCATAAAGACCAATTGATTTATCTTACTGCACCGATAGGCTTGGACTATGATCGGATTAACCCTAAAACACGTGCGTTATTTCGATGCACTGGCGCGAAACGGGCATTTTGGCCGCGCGGCCCAGGCTTGCGGAATTTCCCAGCCCGTCCTGTCCGTTCAGATCAGGGAACTCGAGGCGATGCTGGGCGCGCCACTGGTCGAACGTCTGTCGCGGCGGATCAGGCTGACACCGCTGGGCCAGGACTTTCTGGTCCGTGCCCGCAGGATACTGGTCGAGGTCTCGGAACTGGATGAGCTGGTCCGGTCGGCCGAGGGTCCGCTGGCGGGGCGGTTGCGCCTTGGCGTCATTCCGACGATCGCGCCCTACCTGCTGCCCGATGTCATCCGGGCATTGTCAGGGCGGATGCCGGCCCTGGATCTGCAGCCAAGAGAAGCGATCACGCCCAGCCTGATCTCCGATCTTCTGGACTCGCGCCTGGATGCCGCGATCGTTGCGCTGCCGATATCGGAAACAGCCCTGCAGGAATGCGCGCTTTTCGATGAGAATTTCTTTCTGCTGCGACCGCTGTCAGAAGCCGACAAGCCGGTGCCCAGCCCCAGTGGTCTTCGGAAAATGCGGCTGTTGCTGCTGGCCGAAGGACATTGTTTTCGCGATCAGGCCCTGAGCTATTGCCAGATGACCAAGTCCGAACCGCGCCAAGTGATGGAAGGCAGTTCGCTGTCGACCCTCGTGCAGATGGTCGGTGCGGGAATGGGGGTAACGCTGGTGCCGCAAATGGCATTGCAACTGGAAACCCGTTCGGCCCCCGTGTCGGTCGCCCGGTTTTCGCCGCCACGTCCCAGCCGGACCGTTGGCATGGTCTGGCGAAAGACCAACCCGCTGGCTGACCGCCTGCAGGACATCAGCACGCTTGTCCGAGAGGTCGGGCTGTCCAAACAAGATGAAAAAAATCCGAACTGGCTCGGGACGTTGGACGCATAGAAGGATCTGGCGCCCCTTGTTGCATGACCTCTGGTTGCTTGGCCGACCCGGGCCACGGTCGTCCAGAGAGTGCCGTGCATATCCCAGGAGGGTGGCTGCAATCAGGCCGCTGAAAAGAAACGGCACTGCCGCATTTCGCCGGTGATCTCCGGTGTCCCCGTCAATGCAGGCGGCGCCGGCATTCTGCCCCTCAAGGCTGCCTGTGCGCCGGCCGGTTCCCGGCGGAGCCGGATGGGGGACCCGTGGTGCAAGAGCAGACGCGCGATATTCGAAATATGTGAATTTCGGAGCGTGCAGGCGAAATTCGGGGCCGGATCGGCAAGAATTCCAACTGGAACATGCAAGAATTGCATGACGATGCGATCCGGATTAGCTTTTCTGGATGCGGTTGGAATGGATCGAAGACATCTTGGCAGTGCTGGACACCGGATCGCTGGCGCGCGCCGCCGAACAGCGGTTTCTGACGCAATCCGCGTTTACCCGCAGGGTGCGGCATATCGAGGACGCCATCGGGGCGACGCTGTTTGACCGCGCCCGCAAGCCGGTGGTCCTGCTGCCCAATGTCGCGCGGCTGGAACCCGAGTTGCGGCAGCTGCGGACCCAGTTGCTGAAACTGCGCAACGAGTTGCAGAGCGCGTCGCTGCATGCCCAGGGCCGGTTCGGTATAGCCTGTCAGCACGCGATCACCGCAACCGTGTCGCCCTCGATCGTGCAGACCCTGACCGAAGAGATCGGCGTGCCCGTCCGGGTCAAATCGGCAAACCAGGATGCCTGCCTGATGCAATTGTTGACCGGAACGGTGGATATTGCCTTTGTCTACAGCCTGCCGGGAGAGGACACGCCGGTGCCGCCTCAGGCCATCGAGGTTGCCCTGATCGGTCAGGATTTGCTGGTACCGGCCTGCGCGCCGGCGCTGCAAGATATCCCCTTGTCGGGACGGCTGCCGATCATCGGCTATCCTGCGGATGTGTTCCTGGGACAGGTTTACGAACGGCATGTGGTACCACGTCTGCCACCGGACCTGACCCTCGAGACAAAAGTCGAAACCGCGCTGACCCTGGCAGCCTGCCAGTTTGCGCTGGATGGCATCGGCATTGCCTGGCTGCCGCTATCCCTGTTGGCACAATATCGAACCCATCGCAGGTTGATCGCGCTGGACCGGCAGCTACCGACCCAGGCGCTGGAAATCCGCATGCTGCGGCTGGCCCAGGCACAGACCGCAGACACCGACGCGATCTGGGCGGCGGTGAAACGCCGGGCCGCCGATGTGATTCCGCCGGCACCGGACCTGCCGCAAGACGATGGCCGCTGACAAAAAAGGGCATACCGCGGAAATCCGACGGCACGCCCTCTCTCCCCGACTTCTCTTCCCGACTTCTCTTCCCCGACCCGCCGGTCGCGGCGCAGACCCGGCCCTAAGCGCCCGGAACGGTCAGATCGAATTCTGTTTCAGGAAAGAATTTCTTCAGCCGGTGTTCAGCGGTCAGAGCATGGCCTTCCATGCCCTCCAGCCGCGAAATGCGGGCCGTGGCCTCGGCGATCGGGCGAGCGCCCTCGCGGGTGCTGCGCTGCCAGGTCACGGTCTTCATGAACTTGTGAACGGACAGGCCGCCGGTATAGCGCGCCGCGCCCGAAGTCGGCAGCACGTGATTGGTGCCCGCGGACTTGTCGCCAAAGGCCACCGTGGTCTCTTCGCCCAGAAACAACGAGCCAAAGGAGGTCAGGTTTTCCAGCCACCAATCCTCGTTCGCGGCCTGAACCTGCAGGTGTTCGGGTGCATAGCGGTTGGCCACCTGCACCATCTCTTCCCGTGTGTCGCACAGGATCACCTCGGCGTAGTCGCGCCAGGCGGCTTCGGCGCTCTGACGGTTCAACTCGGGCAGCGAGGCGATCATTCCGGGCACGCTGGCCATCACGCTTTCGGCCAGTTCGCGGCTGTCGGTGACCAGCCAGACCGGCGAGTTATAGCCATGCTCGGCTTGGCCCACGAGGTCCCAGGCCACCAGGAACGGATCGGCGGCGGCATCGGCGATCACCATGCTGTCGGTGGGGCCGGCAAACATGTCGATACCGATTTCGCCAAAGAGGATGCGCTTTGCCTCGGCCACGAACTGGTTGCCCGGCCCGACCAGGATGTCGGCCTTTTCGGCCCCGAACAATCCATGCGCCATGGCCGCCACCCCCTGTACGCCGCCCAGGTTCAAAACCGTGTCCGCACCGCACAGATCGAGCGTGAATAGGATCGCCGGCGGGATGCCGACACCCGGTCGGGGCGGCGAAACCGCCGTCACGTGTTTCACGCCGGCGACCTTTGCGGTGGTCACCGTCATGATCGCCGAGGCAACATGGGAAAACCGCCCGCCCGGCACATAGCAGCCGGCGGAATCGATCGGAATATGCCGCTGACCGGCCCAGAAACCGGGCACGATTTCCAGCGAACACCCGGAGATCGTCGCTTTTTGCGCCTCGGCAAAGCGGCGGATGTTGTCATGGGCAAAGATGATGTCTTTCCTGACCTGATCGGGGATCTGCGACTTTGCTGCCTCGATTCTCTCTTTGGAAACGACAATGTCGCCGTCCCATTTGTCAAAGCGGCTGGCCAGTTCGCGGATCTTGGCCTCGCCGCCGGACTGGATTTCGGCCAGCAGGGTCTCGACTGTTTCGCGCACATCCGATTGCGCGGTTTCGGCGTGCTGCCGGGAGGACTTGAGGTATTGGATTGTCATGTCTGAGGGTCCATTCCTACTGCGTTTATGTTCGGTCCACGGGGTCGGGCATTGCAAAGCGGACGATTTCGGCGACCAGAACGTCCAGCGTGTCCAATGCCGGTGCCTGATCGGCTGCCGCCCCGGCGATGAGGGAGAATTCGGAACAGGCGACCAGATTGCAGGCCGCACCCTGGCGGTGCAGGTCGCGGGCCGCCTGGGCCAGCACCCCGCGTGCGGCGTCCGATGCGCCGTTTCGCTTGATGTCCTGAATGGCGGCCAGCATGTCGGCGGCGTTCTCAGGATAGCAGGCCCGGCGGCCGACCGCGGCCAGCGCCGGATCGAACAACCCGACGCTGCGGACAGCGGGCGAGGCCAATATCCCGATCTTGCCGCCCGGCGGGGACAGTTCGGCGGCCCGGCTGGCGCTGAGGCCGACCATGTCCAGAAACGGCACCGTCACCGCCGCCCGGATGGCCGGGGCATAGTGATGCGCGGTGTTGCAGGGCATTGCCAGCGCCTGCGCACCGCAATCCTGCAGCCGCCGCGCCATGTCCGCGATCACCGGGCCGGGGTCGGCGCCGGTGCCATGGATCAGCGCGTCGATGCGCGACGGAACCTGCGGGTTGTTGTCCACGATCATCGGGATGTGGTCGCTATCATCGGTGGCCGGAACCGCCTGAATGATGCGCTGCATCAACAGTACCGTTGCCTCGGGCCCCATACCGCCGATCACGCCGATCTTGCGGGGGGCGGTCATGCCGCGACTTCCCGGCAGGTGTCGATTTCTTCGGCCAGAATGGTGCCGATCACTTCGCAATCTGCGCAAGAAAAGCTGAGCGGCAGGCGCATGTCGAACAATGTCGACAGGATGTCATCGGTTTGCGGCAGATCGCTGGCGGCGACATAGCGCCAGTTGCGATGCGACGAGGTAAAGCCCTGGGGCACGTCCCGGCCGAACCATTTCACCTCGATGCCGCGCGCCGCCAACCGGTCGATCAGGCCAAGCGCAGCCTCTGGCGCGAGACCGGGAACGCGGAACTGGATCGAACTGCCGACATAGTCTTCGGCCTCGGGACGTCGGGGCAGGACTGCCGTGGTCACCTTGGCCAGATGCCGCGCCACGATGTCATGACGCATATTCCAGTCCGCGATCGCGCCATCCAGTGCCCGCAATTGCGGCCGCAGAATGGCCGCGCGCAGGTTGTCCATGCGTGCCGACATGTTGGGCATGTCCAGCCGGGCGGCATCGAAATAGGCTGCCGGCGGGGCGGCGCCGTGCCGTTCATACAGCATGTAAGACCCCGACAGGATGATGGCCCGTGCCATAAAGGCGGGATCGTCCGAAGTCAGCAAGCCGCCTTCGCCGGCATTCATGTGCTTGTAGGTCTGGGTCGAGAAACACCCCGCGAGCCCGAAATTGCCGCTTTTTGTGCCGTTCCAGCGGGCGCCCATCGTGTGGGCGCAATCCTCGATTACAACCAGGCCCAGGTCTCGGGCCAGTTGCATCAGGCGCTGCATGTCCACCAGATGGCCGCGCATATGCGACAGCAGCAGAAAACGCGCGCCGCTGGCCCGGGCCTGGACCGCCAGGTCCTCGAGATCCAGCACCAGATCGGGGGTGATCTCGACCAGAACCGGGCGGGCGCCAACCGCCGCGATGGCGCCGGGAACCGGCGCCAGGGTAAAGGCGTTGGTCAGGACCGCATCGCCCGGTGCGACACCGGCCGCGCGCATGGCGATCTGCAGGGCCTGCCCGCCCGAGGCACAAGCCAGGCAATAGGCCGCCCCCTGCCAGTCGGCGTATTCGCGTTCCAGCAGCGCGGTTTCGCTGGGCGCGTCGGCCAGCGTGTTATAGCGATGCAGCCGACCGGTTTCCAACATCCGTACGGCCGCCGCAATTCCCTCTTGGGGAATTGGGGTTTGTTGCGTGAACGTGCCGCCAAAGACCAGTTGCTGCATGGCGCTTACTCTGCGGCGATGGCCGGCTGCCAGCGGTTCGAAAAGTCGAACGCGGCATCATAGCCGAACAGGGCGACCGAGCCGCCGGTATGCAGAAAGACCACGCGTTCGCCCTTTTTAAAGTGGCCCTTGCGGATCAGGTCGATAAAGCCGGCAGCCCCCTTGGCGGAATAGACCGGATCCAGCAGGATCGATTCCAGTTCGGCGAACATGCGGATGGCTTCCAGCCCGCTTTCGGTGGGGATGCCATAGCCCTGGCCCACATAGTCGGTATTAGCGACCACGTCCTCGCGCGCCACCACGCCCGGGCAGCCCAGCTTTTCCGCTGTGGCGCAGGCCAGATTATAGACGTTCTCTTCCTGCTTGGGCTTGGGCGCGCGCACGCCGATACCCAACAGCGGGATCTGCGCGTTCATCGCCTTGAGACCGGTGATCAGGCCGGCCTGGGTGCCGGCGCTGCCGGTGGCGTGAACGATGTGATCGATCTTGAGGCCACGGTCGTTGAACTGCGACAGCATTTCAAAGGCACAGTTGACATAACCCAAGGCGCCGGTCGGGTTCGAGCCGCCGCCGGGGATGGTATAGACCTTTTTGCCGTCGGCGCGCATCTGCTGTGCGACCTTTTCCATCTCGGCGTTCATGTCGCCGCCGCCCGGGCGTTTTTCGGTCGTGGCGCCGTGCAGATGGTCCAGCAGCACATTACCGTTGTTGTTGTAGTTGGCGTTGTCCGATCCCGTCCGGTCCTCCAGCAGGATGTGGCATTTCATGCCCAGCTTGGCAGCAAAAGCCGCGGTCTGGCGGGCGTGGTTGGATTGGGTCGCCCCCTGGGTCATCACGATCTCGGCGCCCTGCAATTCGGCTTCGGCCATCAGGAATTCCAGCTTGCGCGTCTTGTTGCCGCCGGTCGACAGGCCGGTGCAATCGTCGCGCTTGATCCAGATTTCCGGGCCGCCCAGTTCGGCGGTCAGACGGTCCAACCGCTCGAGCGGCGTGGGCAGATGGGCGATGAAACGGCGGGGGAATCGGGCGAGATGCATGGGGGGCTCCTGACATTGGCTGCAGGTGCTGTATAAACCCGACGCGGATTTCAGGCTAATGCGAAATCTCCGCGTCAACTTGCAGAACATGCAAGTTACCCTTGGGCGCTGGACGGTGCCGGCCAGGGCATGTGATGCCCCCGGGAAGTTCCGGGTGCCGGCACGCGACCGGCGCGCATCGCTGTGGGGACAGCGCGGGCAAAGGCGGCGCATCGTGCAAACCACGCCCTGCAGTCACGGGACACAGGACAGGCTGCGCGTCGCGGCACGCGTCTGTCAGGCGGTCAACTGGCCGTCCTTGACGCCGTTGGGTGTCGCGATGACGATCTGCCCCACGGGCTGGGGCACGGCAAAGGCGACTTCGGTGAACTGTTCGGTCCGGCCCATATGCGGGGTTTCCATCAGAATGCGATGGGTCCGCCCGACCTGGGCCGCCAGATGGCGGGCCACCTGGGCCTGTCCGGCCGCGCGCAGGCGGGCGGCGCGGCTGCGGATGATCTTGCCATTCACTTGATTTGGAATGCGCGCGGCCGGAGTGCCCTGACGCCGGGAATAGGGAAAGACATGCAGCCAGGTCAGGTCGCAGTCGGCAACCAGGTTCAGCGAATTTTCGAACTGCGCGTCGGTTTCGGTCGGGAAACCCGCGATGATGTCGGCGCCAAAGGTCATGTCGGGCCGCAGGCGGCGCGCCTCGGCAACAAAACGGATGGCATCGTCTCGCAAATGCCGGCGCTTCATCCGTTTCAGTATCAGGTCATCGCCATGCTGCAGGCTGAGATGCAGATGCGGCATCAGGCGGGGTTCGTGCGCAATGGCGGCCATCAGGTTGTCATCGACCTCGATACTGTCGATGCTGCTGATCCGCAGGCGCGGCAGATCGGGCACCAGGCGCAGGATTCGCAGCACCAGATCGCCCAGGCGCGGCTGTGCCGGCAGGTCGCCCCCCCAGCCGGTCAGATCGACCCCGGTCAGCACGACCTCGTTATAGCCGCGCGCGACCAGCCGCCGGATCTGATCGACCACAACCCCGGCGGGCACGCTGCGCGAATTGCCCCGGCCATAGGGAATGATGCAAAAGGTGCAGCGGTGATCACAGCCGTTCTGGATCTGCACATAGGCGCGGGCGCGCGTTCCGAAACCGTCGATCAGATGGCCGGCGGTCTCGGTCACGGACATGATGTCGTCGACCTGCACCGGCTCGGTGCCGAAATCGCCGGCCAGCCCGGCCCAGGTGGCGGGCTGCATCTTTTCGGTGTTGCCAATGACCGCGTCGACCTCGTGCATGGCGGCAAACGTGTCCGGTTCGGTCTGGGCCGCGCAGCCGGTGACGATGATCCGGGCTGTGGGGTTTTCACGCCGCAGCTTGCGGATTTCCTGGCGTGCCTTGCGCACCGCCTCGGCGGTGACCGCGCAGGTGTTGACGACCACGGCATCGTGCAGCCCGGCCTGTGCGGTCAGGTCCCGCATCGCCTCGGTTTCATAGGCATTCAGGCGGCACCCCAGAGTGGCGAATTTCGGCGCGCTCATACGATGCTGTCCAGAAAGGACTGCGTCAGGGTGCCGGAAAAGACGTGAACCGTCGGGCCGGTCATCCAGACACCCTCCTCGCGCCAGTCCACCTGCAGGCTGCCGCCGTCCAGATCGACCCGGACGTTGCGCCCGGTCAATCCGCGGCGGGCGGCGGCGACGGCGGTGGCGCAGGACGAGGACCCCGACGCCAGGGTAATGCCCACGCCGCGCTCCCAGACCCGCATGCGAATCCGGTCGGGCCCGGTGATCTGGGCGACCTGAACATTGGTGCGCTGCGGATAGAGCGGGTGGTACTCATAGCGCGCACCGAATTCAGCCAGGGGGATCGCCTCGGCATCGGGCACGAAAAACGTGCAATGCGGGTTGCCCATTCCAGTGGCGACAGGGCTGCCCTCGATCGGCAGTTCCAGCGTGTCCATCGCCTCGGCCAGGGGGATCTGGCGCCAGTCCAGCTGGGGTTGTCCCATATTGACCGAAGTCAGCCCCCCACCGGCATCGCGCGCGATCAGGGTCCCATGCTCGGTGCTCAGGCTCAGTTCGGATTTACCGGTTTCCTCGATCAGCAGACGGGCGATACAGCGCGTTGCGTTGCCGCAGGCGGCCGAGGTCGATCCGTCGGCATTATAAAAGGTCAGATGGGCATCGCCGCTGCCCGGGCCGATCACCGCCATCTGGTCAAAGCCGACGCCGAAATGGCGATGGGCCACGGCCCGCACCAGGGCGTCGGACACCACCAGCTTGCGGGCACGGGCATCCAGCACGACAAAGTCGTTTCCCAGCCCATGCATCTTGAGAAAGGGCAATCCGGTTTCGCCATCGCTGCGCATGTTGCGCATATAGCGCCGACTTGGCGATGAATCCAGAGACGGTCAGGAAAGTCGACGCCGGGTCTTGACCCGGTTGCGAGGGGCTTCTAGGAAGAGCGCCGTGCCCGGGCCGCAGAAATTTTCGATCCGGACGCAATGACGCGATTTAGGTGGTTGATCCCCGCGGACCAATTGGCTTAGAGAGCGCACACGGACCGGGCAACCGATCCGACAGAGAGTGGGCCGTTAGCTCAGTTGGTAGAGCAACTGACTTTTAATCAGTGGGTCGCAGGTTCGAATCCTGCACGGCTCACCACTGACACACCAGTCAAACACCGGAAGAAAAAGAAGTTTCCTCAATAGTGGACGTGTCGCGGTTTGATGCCGCTCCTTTGATAGCATTTATTGCAGCAAAGGGGACTGACTATGGGAACGAAACGGGCGGACGAATTGCGCGCTGATGCGGTGCGGATCGAGTTGACCAGCGGGCTGACGCGCAAACAGGTGGCATCGGATTTGGGTATTGGGCTTTCGACCCTGTACCAGTGGGNGGACTGACTATGGGAACGAAACGGGCGGACGAATTGCGCGCTGATGCGGTGCGGATCGAGTTGACCAGCGGGCTGACGCGCAAACAGGTGGCATCGGATTTGGGTATTGGGCTTTCGACCCTGTACCAGTGGGTGACGGCGCATCGAGACGCCGATGTTGTGTCCGATAAGGACCTGGACCTTGCCCGCGAGAATGAGCGGCTTCGGCGAGAGAACCGCATTCTCAAGGAGGAGAGGGAGATTCTAAAAAAGGCAACGCAGTTCTTCGCGGGGCAAAAGCCATGAGGTTCAGGTTCACCGAAGAGCATCGCGAAGCCTTTTCTGCAAAGCGTATGTGCAATGTGCTGGGCGTCAGCACGCGTGGCCTGCGCGCCTATCGCCGTCGTCCGGCCAGTCAAAGGCAACGAACGGACATGGTGGTCCTAGCCCACATCAAAGAACAGTCGCGGCTCAGCCTGGGCAGCTATGCATTGCACGTCAGTTGATTGCGTAGCAATCAATGAGAGTGGCCGCCCCAGAATGACCGAGGAGTTGAAAGAACTGGGCCTGAACGTCGGCTATCGTCGTGTTGGCCGACTGATGCGTGAGAATGGCATACGGGTCGAAAGATCGAAGAAATACAAGGTGACGACCGACAGCAACCACGCTTTCAACATCGCGCCGAACCTGCTGAACCGGGACTTCCGTGCAGATCAGCCGAACCAGAAGCGGGCCGCCGGTGACATCAGCTATGTCTGGACCCGTGAGGGCTGGCTATACCTCGCTGTCATCCTGGACCTGCATTCCCGGCGGGTCATTGGGTGGGCCGTAAGCAATCGGATGAAGCGTGACCTGGTAATCCGGGCATTGAAGATGGCTGTGGCCTTGCGGCAGCCAATACGGCTCCCACGATTATCAAAAGCTTCTGCGTCAGCATGGCTTCCAGGTATCGATGAGCGGCAAGGGCAACTGCTATGACAACTCGGTCGTCGAGACCTTCTTCAAAACGATCAAGGCCGAGCTCATCTGGCGCAGGTCGTGGCAGACGCGCAGAGACACGGAGTTGGCCATCTTCCAATACATCAACGGCTTCGATGGTCCGCGACGGCGGCACGCAGCATTGGGCTGGAAAAGCCCGGTCGCTTTCGAACGGAAAGTGGCTTAAACGAGCACTTGGAGCGGCACGAAAACGGGACACGTCCATTGGACGAACGGTGTGGACTTCAGCTTGCTCGAACCCGTGGCGATGGCCTCCAGCGATCTACTGGAGGTCTCCCGATCCACTCTGAACACCCGTTCTGAAGCCGCCAACAGCGCGCCAGAACACGGGGGCCGAAAACGGGGGCCCGTTGGGGTCTGCGGGTGCGTCGGGTGCTTGTTTTCTTGAGTGAGAGGCCGATGGCTGGGGTGGTAGGATTCGAACCTACGATACACAGTACCAAAAACTGCTGCCTTACCACTTGGCTACACCCCAACGGTGAGCGGCTAATTAAGCTGCTCGGCACGGCTGCGCAAGACCTGATCTTTCAAAAAATTCGCTGATCATTCTCTGGGAGCCTCGCGGTTGAGCAGGTCATCCTGTGGCTGTTCGGCGCGTTCCTCGGCGATGATCCGGTCCAGATCCTGGTTCTCGGTCGCAGTGACATCTTGGGCGGCTGCAACCGGCCGGGATGGCGGAATCGGAGTGGCGGCGACATGCGGGCGGGTTTCGGCCGCGCGCTCCGGCAGCATCCCCGACACCCGAATACTCGGCTCAGGCATGGCGATACCCGCCCGGTCAAAGGCCAGTATGGTCAGCCGGATCGCCTCGCTGCGGGCCAGGGTGATCGACGTTTCGTGCTGCGCGATCCAGCCCGTCATCTTCAGCGAGACCGTGCTGTCGCCGATACTGTCGACCCAGGCCGAAACCGCAGGATCGGGCAACACGAAGGGCAGCGCATTCAGCGTCTCCAGTGCCACGCGCCGGGCCTGCGCCAGATCGGTGTCCGGAGCGACGGCAAGATCGAACTGGAAGCGGCGTTCGTCGTTGAGGGTGAAATTCACGATTCGGCTCTTGAATACCGTGGCGTTGGGGATTCGAATGTGGTTGCCGTCAAAGCTGAGCAGGATCGTGGCGCGGCTGGTCAGGCGAATGACCTTTCCGGTGTCGCCGCCGATCTCGATGGTATCGTTGGGACGAAAAGGCTGACGGATCGACAACAGAATCGAGGCGATAAAATTCTCGACCGTGTCGCGCACCGCGAACCCGATGGCCAGTCCGACGATGCCGGCCGCGCCCAGGATGGTTGACAGCAGCGCGCTGGCCCCCAGAATATCCAGTCCGACCACGATTCCGGCGACGACAAAGACCAAGCGCACAATCTGGCGGTAAATGTCGGCGATAAAGGCGTTCGGCGCCAACCGGTCCCAGGGCTGCCGCAGGCGCGCCAGAAAGGTGCCCAGCAGGACGACTCCCCCAAAGGCCAGAACAGCGATGCTGAGCAGCGGCAGATAGGCGACCGACTGGGCGATCCGCGCCCGAAACCGGTCGATTGCCGGGTTCAGGCGTTCAACAACGTCAGTCGTCTCGGTCACCTGATTTTCGATCGCAACAACCCCCTCGACGCGGCTGATCAGATCGTTCAGGCGCTGCGCCGCGTCCC
Organism: Sedimentitalea sediminis; assembly: GCF_042687825.1. Lineage (NCBI taxonomy): Bacteria > Pseudomonadati > Pseudomonadota > Alphaproteobacteria > Rhodobacterales > Paracoccaceae > Sedimentitalea > Sedimentitalea sediminis. The sequence continues at coordinate 17,860 of NZ_JBHUQE010000028.1, forward strand.
GGTCGACAGTATGGCCGCGCAGGGTGACGATTCCGGACGTGACGGTGACGGAAACCCCGTCATAGGCCTCCAGTTCGGACAGGATGTCGCGGATACGCACGGCGATGGCCGCATCCTGCGCGGCGCTGTCCTGCACCTCGATCGTGCCGGTGGGCTGGGTGGTTTGAGCGGTCGCCAGACCGGGCAGCAGGCAGATCAGGCAAACGAGCAGGACACGCATGGCAAACAGGCTTTCATCAAAGGCACGGTGCAAAAGTGGCGCAGCCTGCTCCGATTGCCAACGGATTTCTTGTGCAGACCGGCCCGATCATTCGGCCTTGGCTGCTTGTCCGTCGGGCCGGCAGCGGCGCGCACGAGTCTTCTTGGGTCGATCCGTTGGACCAGTGTGAATTGCAATCCGCTCGGTCATTGGCCATATACGATTCAATTCATGGAGCCCGGCAATGACCCAATATCTGGATTTCGAAAAACCTCTGGCAGAGATCGAAGGCAAAGCGGAAGAGCTGCGCGCCCTGGCACGGGCGAATTCCGAGATGGATATCGCCGACGAGGCTGCCGGGCTGGACGCCAAGGCGGCCAAGCTGCTGCAGGATCTCTACAAAGACCTGACGCCATGGCGCAAATGCCAGGTCGCGCGTCATCCCGAGCGGCCGCATTGCAAGGACTATATCAGCGCTCTGTTCACCGAATTCACACCGCTGGCCGGCGACCGGAACTTTGCCGACGATCTGGCGGTGATGGGCGGGCTGGCGCGGTTCAAGGATCAGCCGGTGATGGTGATCGGCCATGAAAAGGGCAGCGACACCAAATCCCGCATCGAACGCAATTTCGGCATGGCCCGCCCCGAGGGGTATCGCAAGGCGGTGCGCCTGTTGCAGATGGCCGACCGCTTTGGTCTGCCCGTGGTGTCGCTGGTGGACACGGCCGGCGCTTATCCCGGCAAGGGGGCCGAGGAACGCGGCCAGTCCGAGGCCATCGCCCGCTCGACCGAGGCCTGTTTGCAGATCGGTGTGCCGCTGGTCAGCGTGATCATCGGCGAGGGCGGATCGGGCGGCGCCGTGGCATTTGCCACTGCCAACCGCGTGGCAATGCTGGAACACTCGATCTATTCGGTGATCAGCCCCGAAGGCTGCGCCTCGATCCTGTGGAAGAACGCCGAAAAGATGCGCGAAGCCGCCGAGGCGTTGCGCCTGACGGCCCAGGATCTCAAGAAGCTGGGCGTGATCGACCGGGTCATCCCGGAACCTCTGGGCGGCGCGCATCGCGACAAGGATCGCGCCATTGCATCGGTCAAAAAGGCCATTTCCGCGATGCTGAAGGAATTCAAGGGCATGGACCGGGCCGGTCTGATCCAAGACCGGCGCACCAAGTATCTGGACATGGGCTCCAAGGGGCTGGCGGCCTGATCGCGCCAAGTCGGCACCGGTCCTGCTGCAAACCCGCCGCAGGGTGGCGCTGCGCGCCGGTCCATCCCCATCGCCGTCTTGCAATCGCAGCATGGGGCGGCTAGCACGTCCGGAACACTAGTCGGGGGCCGTCATGGACGATCTGAAAGCCAAATATCTGGGCCAAATCGCAGATGCAGCGGATGAATCCGCGCTGGAAGCTATTCGCGTCACCGCAGTCGGCAAAAAGGGCGAGGTTGCCCTGAAGATGCGCGAACTCGGCAAGATGACGGCCGAAGAACGCCAGGTGGCCGGCCCGGCGCTGAATGCCCTGAAGGCCGAAATCAATTCCGCCATCACCGCGAAAAAGGCCGCTCTGGCCGATGCCGCACTGGATGAACGCCTGCGCACCGAATGGCTGGACGTGACCCTGCCGGCGCGCAGCCGTGGCCAGGGTACGGTACATCCGGTGTCGCAGGTCACCGAAGAGGTCACCGCGATCTTTGCCGAGCTGGGATTCTCGGTGGCCGAGGGTCCGCGTATCGACACCGACTGGTACAATTTCGACGCGCTGAACATCCCCGGCCACCACCCGGCCCGGGCCGAGATGGACACGTTCTATATGCATCGGGCAAAAGGCGACAATCGCCCGCCGCATGTTCTGCGCACCCATACCAGCCCGGTGCAGATCCGCACCATGGAGGCCCGCGGCGCGCCACTGCGCATCATCTGCCCCGGCGGCGTCTATCGCGCCGACTATGACCAGACCCACACCCCGATGTTCCACCAGGTCGAAGGTCTGGCCATCGACAAGGACATCTCGATGGCCAACCTGAAATGGGTGCTGGAAGAGTTCTTTTCGGCGTTTTTCGAGATCGACGGCATCAAGACCCGGTTCCGCGCCAGCCATTTTCCATTCACCGAACCGTCGGCCGAGGTGGACATTCAATGTTCGTGGATCGACGGACAGCTGCGCATCGGCGAGGGCGATGACTGGATGGAAGTTCTGGGCAGCGGCATGGTGCATCCCAAGGTCCTGCAGGCCGGCGGCATCGACCCCGAGCTGTGGCAGGGCTTTGCCTTTGGCATGGGCATCGACCGCATCGCCATGCTGAAATACGGCATTCCGGATTTGCGCGCGTTCTTTGATTCCGACCTGCGCTGGCTGCGGCATTACGGGTTTTCGGCGCTGGACATGCCGACCCTGCATGGTGGTTTGAGCCAGTAACGCCCCCTGCCCCGACGCGCCCACGCAAGCGGCGCCTGACCTGAATCGACCTTTCCAGTCGGCGCCTCCTCGGTCTAGGATCGCGGAACCGATCAGGGCTTTATGGCAAAAAGGGTATTGGCGATGGACATCAAGACCAGCGGGTCGCGGCCTTCGGGCGTTGGCCCTGCGGAATACTTCACCGGCAGGGTCCGGCTGGACCCGGTGATCGAAGCGCCCGAGCCTGCCCGGGTGCGGTCGCTCATCGTCACCTTTGAACCCGCCGCCCGAACCGCCTGGCACACGCATCCGCTGGGCCAGACGCTGGTGGTGCTGTCCGGTCTGGGCCTGGCGCAAAGCTGGAACGGCCCCGTTCACACCATCAGACCCGGTGACACAGTCTGGTTCGAACCGGGCGAAAAGCACTGGCACGGGGCGGCGCCGGATGTGGCGATGAGCCATCTGGCCATTCAGGAGGAACTGGATGGCTCCACCGCGACCTGGCTTGAGCCGGTGACTGACGATCAGTATTCGCCCGCCACCCCGGACTGACCCCGCCTGTCCGCTTTGGAAATTCATGCCGCCCGCGCAACGGCCGGTTCAGATCGCGTATTCCTGCGAGATGCGGCGCAGGACAGACGGCTTGACGATCTGTTTGCTACCCTTCTCATAGGGTCGTGACCGGGTGATTTCACCCGCCTTGATAGCCTGGATGATCCGATCGGTTTCGTCATGCGAGGCAACCTCGTCCCGTTCGCCCAGAACCTCGGTAACAACCCTCTCGGTGATCGCCTCGCCCGTGACAAGCTCAGCAATTTTGGCCAGGATGGGCCGCTCTTCCATCAGATACGCATGCTCGCCGGCGGGGAAATCGGTGATGTTCTCTGCTGGGGTCGAGGCCAGCGCCGCCGACCAGTGCGGGATCGTGTTGTCCCCCCCGCCCATGGCAAAGTCGATCGGCGACGGCGTCACGCCCGGCGTATAGGACGGCGGCAGGCCCGGATTCCAGGTGGCACTGACCAGCGTCGTGTTCGGCTGATTGACACGCAGATGATATACCCGCCCGCCAAGACTGCCGGACAGCGGCGCCGCCAGCATGTGCCGCACCATCAGGCCGCGCGGGATCTCGCCGGTGCGTACCCAGTTCGGATAGCGCGGGAATGTGTTGGCGCTATAGGGGTCCACAGGCAGGCCGTTGCCGGAATTGAGTACCGGATAGTGCGCCAGCCCCAATTGCTGATGCGCCTGCTGATAGGTCGGCAGATCGATCGGCAGCAGGCTGTACATGCCCGGCCAGGACGATGTGATCCGCGCCACGGTCGCGGCGGTATAGAGATCGTTGAAATATTTGACGCCGTTATAGAACCGGTCAAGCTGGCCGAAATAGCCGTAAAAGGGCGAGCCGACGGAAATCATGCCGCGCAGGTCGTCTGCCAGCTGCGGCTGACTGGAAAGCAACAGCTTGGCCACCATGCCCCCCATGCTGTGTCCGACCAGATAGGTATCGTGCAGCATGTTCTGACCGGTCAGGTTCAGCGACCGGGCCATCATCGTCTGCAACACCTGGGTCAGATAGCCGACCGAGGTCATCACCTTGCGCCGCCAGTCCCAGCCAAAGACCAGCAAGTTTATGTTCAGGTGATCGCGGAAATAGGTGATCGCGTCCCGATAAGGATGGACGAAACAGAAATCCAGATCGCCCTCGGCGACGACGATCCGATCCTGGGTGTCGAACCCGGCATCGTCGATCGGCAGCTGATGCGCTTCGCCGAACAACAGTCCCAGATCCACCCAGATCACACGGCGAAAAGCGCTGATCGGTTGCGGCGTACCGTTGAACGCGGACCAAGACTGGTGCAGCGCCGACCCGAGGCCGCCGGGCAGCAAAATGATCGTCGGCCGGGCGGGATCGTAGCTTTGAAAGAAGTCATCCAGAGACTTGTGCAGAAAGCCCATCGTCTCGGTGTCGATGGCGCCAAAATAGGCATTGGAGTCAGGCATGACAAAATCCCCTTCGAAAAGGAAAGCAAAAACGAATCGTAAATCTTTAGCTGGTGCTCCAATGATCCGGTGATTTCCGATTTCGGTCAACCCGCACGAGAACTGAACGCAAGTCACACAATTCACCTTATTTTCCCTTCGCCCCGCCCGGGACCACGGCCGAACCGGTCGGGCCGCAGGTGGATTGAATTTTGTGGTGACCACCAATGATGCTAGGCTTGGTGTGGACAATTCCCTTATTACGCGCGCCTATTTTTTAGAACAGTAAGGATTATGATCGGTTCACAATACCTCCCTCCGGCCCTGCTGCAGTGGTCGCGCATCCCATTTGACGGTGCAACGACACCTTGCATCGAGACCTTTGACGGTGCGGTTCTGATTGTGGATATTTCCGGTTCGACGGGCCTGACCGTGCGGCTGTCCCGCCTTGGCGTCACCGGTGCGGAACAGATCAACCGCGTGCTGACGCGGTTCTTTTCGGACCTCGTCATGGCCATCGAAAAACACGGCGGCATGGTATTGGGCTACGAGGGCGACTCGGTGATTGTCGGCTGGCGGGCGACCGAAGATCAGCGGCGCACCGCGCCCCTGCTGGCCTGCTGCGCCTGCGCCACCGAGGTCCGGCGCAATTTCAGCCCGCGCCAGGTCGAGGGCCAGACCCTTGACGTGCGGATCGCGATCGGCGCCGGCAGCATTGACCTGATCCACCTTGGGCACCCGGACCGGCAGCTGTTTCTGCTGCCGGCCGGTGACGCGCTGGAAGAGGCCACTCGGCTGACCAACGAGGCCGGCCCCGGAGAGGTGCTGATTTCGCCATCGGCGGCCGCCCGCGTCCAGGCACAGTTCCGCACCGAGGCGCGCGATGACCGCGTCGCCCGCCTGATCGACGGGCGGGGCGGTGGTACGGGCTTTGCTGAAACGCAATATGCGATAAAGGCCAGGATCGATCCGTCTGCTCTGCACGCCTATCTGCTGTCCCCGGTGCGTGCCCGGCTGGACTCGGCATTGCTGGACTGGATGGGCGAACTGCGCCGGGTCACGATGTTGTTCGCCCAGTTCGAATTGCGCGGTTCCGAACGGGATCTTGCGGCAGTGAACGCCACGGCGGTCCGGGTCGAAGAGATTGTTCGCCGGCAGGGCGGTGTGGTTCTGCGCCTGGCCCTGCGGCGCGGCCTGCTGGTGATCGACAGCGCCTTTGGCCTGCCCGGACAGGCCGACCGCAGCGAGGACTGGCGCGCAATCGCGGCGGCGATGAGATTGCAATCACTGGCGCATGAGGACGGGTTCGGCGCTTCGGCCGGCATCACGGCGGGTCGGGTGTTCTGCGGCCCGTTCGGCGCGGCGCATTGCCGGGATTACACCGTCATCGGCGCCGCCGTGAACCTGGCGGCGCGACTGCGCGATGTTGCCGCCGGGCGCATCCTGGCGGATGAGGCGGCTCAGGAGAACAGCCTGCGGTCGATCCGTTTTGACGGCCCTTGGCCGGTGCATGTGTCCGGCATCCGGCAGCAGATCCAGACCTATATCCCGACCGGCCACGCGGCCCCGGACCCACCGCCCCTGAGCAGTCATTTCGTTGGCCGCCACGCCGAGCGCAGCCTGTTGGACACGCTGCTGCAACAAAGCCGCAGCGGTACCCGGGTGGCCATGATCCATGGCGAGGGCGGCATTGGCAAATCGACCCTTGTCGCGTCCTTTCTGGCCGGCAGCCCCGACACCCGCGACCACGTCGCGCGCGGGGTGGCCGATGCGCTGGACCGTCAGACGCCCTATCTGGCCTGGCGGCGTATTCTGCGCAACTGCCTGGGCCTTCCTCCGGACGGAACGCTCGGCGAAACCGACACGACCGGCATGTTGGCGCGTCTCGCGCCCGCGATCGGCGATACCGACTTTGCGCCGCTCCTGAACGATATCATCGACCTCAACCTGCCCGAAACCCGCGCCACCGCCAGCATGGCCAGCAATGTGCGCGCCGAGAATCTGCGCCAGTTGACGCGGCAATTCCTGCTGTACGAGATGCGCGAGAAGATCCGCGTTCTGGTGATCGAGGACGCGCATTGGCTGGATGACAACTCGCGCGCGCTGCTGACCGATATCATCCGCGCCGCGCCACCGCTGCTGGTGCTGGTCACCGCGCGCAACCGTCAGGTGCTGATGGCCGAACTGACCGGCCTGGCGGACAAGGATCGCGTTCTGCACGACATCCCGTTGGCGCCGCTTGGCGAAGCCGCTATCGTCGAATTGGCGCGCCACCACTTTGGCGATGACCACCTGTCCGAACCGCTGCGTCAATTCATCGTCCAGACCAGCGACGGCGTGCCGCTTTTTGTCGAGGAACTGTGCCATCTGGCGGCCGCTATGCCCAGCGACCGGCTGCCGGGATGGGCGCAGGACAGCGACGGCGTCGAACTGCCCAAGCTGCTGGAGGCGGCGATCCTGCGGCGGGTGGATTCGCTGGCGCCCAACACCCAGCGGGTTCTCAAGATCGCCAGCGTTCTGGGCCTGCGTTTCAACCCCGATCAACTGGCCCGCCTGGCGCCGCTGGTGGATAGCGGCATAGACGTTGCCGCGGCAATCGAACGAATTCTCGAACTGCGTCTGTTCCAGCGCGACAAGGATCACCCGACCGACCTGACCTTTCGGCATCAGATCATTCGCGATCTGGTCTATGGCGGATTGCTATCCGAGCAAAAGGTCGAGACCCACGCCGCCGTCGCGCAGGCGCTTGAGGCGCGATCGGGTGCGGACACCATCGAGACCCTGCCGCTGTTGCTGAACCACTGGCGCCTCGCTGACGACGCCGCCAAGGTGGCGACCTATCTTGAACGTGTGGCGGCCCTGCGTCTGCGCCAGTTCGACAATGCTTCGGCGATCTCGTTGCTCTCCGAACTGATCGAACGTCTGTCGACCTCGGATCTGCCGCGCGACCGCATGCGCGACGCCCGCTGTCACATCATGCTGGGTATTGCGCAGCGCGGCCTCGGTCAGATGGCCGAGGCCGAAGCCGCGTTTCGCATCGGGCTGGCCAATCTCGGCCTGCCGCTGCCGCTCAGCCCCGGCGCGGTGGCTCTGGGGCTGGCCAAGGAGGTCCTGCGCCAATGCCGCCACCGCCTCTGGCCACGCCGGATCGCCATGGACGGCACCCGCCCTGCCGGCAAAGACCTGCTCCGCCCGGAGCTGGCTGCACAGGCGCATGAGATGCTGATCCACATCTTCTATTTCAGCGGGCAGAAGAAGCGGCTGCTGCATTCCGCGCTGTCGGCGGCGAATTTCGCGGCCGATCTGGGGGTGGCGACACCCTCGCTGGCGATCAACACCGCCGGACTGGGAGCGATCTGCGGCGTCATCCCGCTGCGTCGGCAGGCCCGCTACTATCTGCGCCGCGCTTCGGCCCTGGCCGAGGCCGTCGACGACCCCACGGCCAGCAGCCGGGTGGCGCTGTTCTCGGGGCTGTATGACACCGCAATCGGCCAATGGAACAGCGCGCGCGATGCCTTTCTGGACGGGCTTGCGGGGGCGGATACCATCAGCGACCATCGGTTATGGTGCGAAAACGCGGCCAGTTTCGAACTGATCTGTTCACCCTGGGCGCTGACACCGGCCTTTCGCGATGTTCACGTGTGGGACGCGCTTGTGGACCGGCTGGAAGAGACCAGCTCTGCCCGCCACGATATGCAGGCGCTGGGCTGCGCCCTTCTGGGCCGGCTGCGCGGCAACCGCTGCATCGGGCGGCAGACAGCGACCGAAGAAACCCTGGAACGGCTCGAAGAACTGATGGACGCAAGCCCCCGCGAATTAGAGTTGGTCCACTATGTCGAGGCTGCCGGCGTGCTGGCGATCACCGCCTGCGAGGCCGGACAGCCGGATGCGGCAGCCGCGTGGATCGATGTGGCGCGTGAGGACCTGGCCGATCTGGACCCGGGCATGAAATCGCGGACCCTGCCGGCACTGGTGGCCGTCTTTGACGCCTGTCTGTCGCATGTCACGCACAATTCACCCGAAACCGCCGATGACATCATCGGGCTGGCCAGCACGGCGACGCAGAAACTGCGCGTCTTTGCCCGTGTCTACCCGATTGGGCAGCCCTATCTCTATCGCTGCAAGGGCGATCTGGCCGCCCTGAACGGAAATCTCAGCGCCGCGGCCCGGCACTGGCGCATCAGCCTGACCAGAGCCACCGATCTGCAAATGCGCATCGCCGCCGCTGCCGCCGCCCAGCGGCTGCAATCGGTCGCGGGCACCCACACGACCCCGATAACCGAGGAACCGGCCCTGGTCGGCCGTCTCGATACAGACGGTCCGGCGATTCAGGACATTGTCCAGCGGTTCTTGAGCACAGCCGACACGCTGCCCTGGATGACCGGACCGACCGAACCCCATTCGACCACACCGCGCCGCATTTACTGAGGTCATTTTGATGAAGACGTTTTCCCGCAAACCACGAGTTCTCGTGGTCATCGCCCATTTCGACGAGATGCGCCAATATCAGGGACGCCCGAACTTTTTTCCGCAAGGCGTCGGGCATGCCTTTCTCGCCGGGGCCTTTCATCGCGACCGGGTCGACATCCGGCTGCATTCCGAAGTGCATGGCGGCCCGCTGCAGGATCTCGAATTGCTGGCATGGCCGGATATGGTGGTGTTGACCGGCGTGACCGCTGCGCTGGACCGGATGCGGCACATCACGGCCCATGTCCGGGCGCTGGCACCGCATGCGGTGGTGGTTGCCGGCGGGCCGGCCGTGCGCTCTCTGCCGACCCTGACCGCTGAATTCTTCGATTTCGCCTGCGAGGGGGATATCGAAGAGCTTCGCCGGATCGCAGGCGACGTGCTGGGCACGGACTGCGTCGCCCCCGAGATGCTGCCGCGCTTTGACCTGCTGGGCTGGAAAAGCCCGGTCAACTATGTCGAAGCCAGCCGCAATTGCAATTTCCGCTGCTCGTTTTGTGCCCTGACCGGCGAAAACCGCAAATTCAGGGCCTATTCAACGGATTATGTCGAACACCAGATCCGCGTTCAGCCCAAGGGCCGCTACGTCCTGTTCATCGACAACAACTTTTACGGCTGCGCCCGCGGCGTCTATCGCGCCAGGCTTAAGATGCTGGAACGCCTTTGGCGCCAGGGGTTGTTCAAAGGGTGGATCGCCCTGGTCACAAACGATTTCTTTGCCCGCGAACAGAATGTGCGGGACGCAAAACAGGCCGGTTGTGTCGGGCTGTTCAGCGGCGTCGAGAGCCTGGACCCGGAACAGCTGGCGAAATACGGCAAGCGGCAAAATCTGGCCGTTCCGCAACTTGCCGCCATGGAGATGTGCCTGTCCGCCGGACTGGTCTATCATTTCGGGCTGATGTTCGATCCGGCCAGTCAGCGGTTGTCGGACATGCAGGCACAGCTGGATTTCATCATCGATCACGACCGCGTGCCGATGCCCGCCTTCATGAGCCTGACCATCCCGCTGCTGGGCACCCCCGAATTTCACCGCTGTCTGTCCGAAAGAGTGCTGCTGCCAAATGTTCGGCTGCGCGACATGGACGGCGTGACGATGGTCACACGCCCGCGCGACCCGACGCCAAAAGTAATTGATTTTGTTAGAAAAATAAACGATCTCAGTTGGGCACGGCGGCGCATCGCGGCGCGCTCGGTGCGGTTTCTGCGGCGCTATTGGGACAGCCTGTCCGGACCGCAGATGCTGAACCTCATACTGCAGGGTCTGCGCCTGGGCCTGCCGGGGTTCGGGCGCAACAACATCAGCCTGCTGCCGGGACGGATACGGGCCGAGCCGCGCACCTACTGGTCGCCGACCCAGCCGCTGGGCCAACTCTATGAGCCGCTGATCGATCTGCCTCGACATCTGCGCGGGCATTTCGAGCCAACCCTGGTCACCGATTCCGCCGGCGACCTGCACCCGTCGCTGACAGCCGATCTGGGTCGGCACACATACGACGCTCCCCGGCAAGTGCCGGCGCTCTAGCCGGGTGACGGCGGATGCGAAGGCTTTGGCTTCGGTCGGAAAACCATCCGGCAAACGCCAAGGGGCCCCAGGAGGGGGCGGCACGGCCCGTCTCGGGGGCCGGACCGAGGCCTTGCACGTTGCAGCGGCCCCCGGACATACAGGGGGCGTTCCACCCGGCGAAACCTCCTAATATACTGATCGCACATCGACAATTTCGAAAACGACCCCTCTGATCCACCCCGCGAACGTTCTGCCCCTGGGGCGGTGGATAGAGGTCAACCGGCACGACACGATGCCCTATCTCAAGGCCGCCGATCTCGGCTAGGGGTATGCCCTGTCCACGCTTGATCCTGTGCCGATCCTGAATGGCATCGAGCTGTTGACCAGCCTGGTGCGCAACCATGGGCCGGATGTCCAAACTCGCGATTGCCATTGATGGCTGGGCGGCCCACAACCCGTTCCGGACCGTCGCGCGTGACCATATGGCAAACCCATCAGCGCAAGAGAGCGCACCACTTGCCGAGGACCGTCCCCTTGCCGCCTCGATGCGGGCGGTCATCGCCGCCATGCTGCATGACGGCGAACCCGGTATCGAACGGCTTGCCCGGGCCGGCGAAACCAGCGTGCGCAGCCTGCAGCGGCAACTGGCGCGCGAGGGTGCCAGCTTTTCCGAACAACTGGATATCGTACGGCGCAAACCGCTGTTGTCGCATATAGGATCCGAGGACCTGTCGCTGGCGGAATTGTCCGAAAGGCTGGGCTATTCAGAGCAGTCCGCGCTGGCCCGCGCCGTGCGGCGCCTGACCGGACGCACACCGTCGCAACTGATCCACGAACGCACCGCTTAAAGCGAAAACCGGTACACCGTTTTTTGGGCGCGCAACGTCAATTTGCCTGCTGATCCCGCTGGTAGGTCTCGTACTGGACATCGGGTCCGGTGGCGATCGCGGCGAACGCCCAGGAGAGTGCCAATCGGGCCAATGGACCAATTCCCGGCGATCTGTCCGGGATCGCCGGGGAATGGAACTGCGCCCCTAGACCGGAGACACCGGGGTATTTCAAGTCGCTCAACGGTGCAGAGGTAGCCGATGCCACGCGCAGCCAGTTGTATCCCTGCGCCAGTTTTCTGGGCAGCATGGACGGGCCGGACAACGTCTACGCCTGGCACGCCGGCGGCAGCTATCAGGGTGTTCTGTTCATGGCCAACCGCTATCCCGGCGAGTTGCACCTGACCGGGGCAACAACCCGCCGGCCCAGAGCAGGTGCCGCCCGGACCCTGGGTGGCCAAGGTGGACGCGACCACCGGCTGGGAAATCCGGCGCATGGGCCGGCGCGGCGAACCTGAACATCCTGTCCGACGGCACCATTCCCATCGCCTTTGGCAACCATCTGATCAAGCTGCACGGCGATACGGCGCCTCCCCTTCGCTGGAAGGGAGCGACAGCGTCACCGACGACATCCATCAGGACGACATCAGCGCCGGGTCGACCATTCGTATCCCCGGCAAACCGTTGCAGCCGTGGTTTGACGCCAAACGCCGGTGAAACGAAAAGCACGGGCCGTCTGACCTTTCGGATCGAAAACCGCTCGACGCTGAGCACCGATATGCCCCCCTCGAATCTGAGCAACCAGTTAGGCAGCGGCACGCTGGTCGGTACGGGCTTTGGTGACGACAGCAGCGCCAACCTGTCGGAACTGGCCTGGTGCCAGGCCCTGCTGGACGGGCGCCTGCGGTTCATTGTCGGCAAGATCAGCAGCGTCGGGTGGTATGGCGCGCATGCACTGTCTCCGCCAAAGCGCGGGTTTCAGAACACCGCTCTGCAGGCCGGCAACACCCGCGCCTTTCCCGGCCGCAGCATCGGGGGCGGCATCGCCTATCAGTTCACGCGGAAATTCGTGGCCCCGGCAGACATTTACGATGCCAATGCCAAGACGACAGACAACCCGCTCGATACGATCAGGCAGAAAGAGCTTCTGAAATCCGTCGAATTCCGCTGGTATCTGACCACGCCGGAGCGGGCCCGCTGGCATCAGATGCGCGTCAACCTCTTGCATCAGGACGCCCGCAAGCAGGCGGTGTGCCGGAACGCTATGGCGCCCATCTGGTCGCCAGCAAACTGATGCTGGATGACAGGGTCAGGCCATTCCTGATCGCGGGCATTTCCGACGGCAACGCAATATTGTTCAAGAAAGACGTCGCCGTTGGCATCGGTTTCGGGTTTGACACCACGGCCAGCAAGGCGCGCGACGTGCTCGGCATCGGTCTTGCCTGGGGGAACCCTCCGGTGACGGGTTGCAGGAACAGGTTACCGGAGAGATTCATTCTCGGTTCCAACGTCTGGACAACATCGCCATCACCCCGTCTCGCCAGATGATCAAGAACCCGATCGCCAACACCGGCAGGACGACCGCCACTGTTGTCGGCCTGCGCCCGCGCGCAACGTTCTGAGCCGCAACCTTTTCCGCCCCCAGCAACCGCGCAGGTGCAGTGGGTGGCAGGGCATCGCGAGGCCTGTCCGGTTTGCCCCGAAAGGCGTCTTTCCATTGACCAGCCGCGCCCTTGCCCGGGCCGAGAACTGTCCTTCGCCCGACATGTATTGACGATCGTTCGTCGCTTGTGGCGCTGGCGGCCCGGACCATCTGCGCTCGCCCCGGAGAAAACCGTTAGACGGGTCTGGGTGCCCTGACCGCCCAGGCCCGGGCGGGCAGAATGATGGGACCGTCGGTTCCCAGCTTGCCTGCCAGGTGACGTTTCAGTGCCATGCGCTGGTTCTCTGGCAGGGTTGAGCAGTATCCCGGGGCCGGTCCTGCGCCCAAGGTGAACGGGTGCCAGAAAGCGTCGAAATCCGGGAACCGGGTTTCGATCTGGATCGGGGCGACCGTGGCGCCGGCAATGCCGGCCTGATCACATAGCTGCGTCAGCCCATCCCGCGTGCAGAACGGAAACCGCCTGCCTTCGTCCAGTTCGGCGGCTTTCGGGTCGATCTCGGCAGCCGCCTGCCAGAAAGCATCGATAAAGCCCATCCCGCCGCCCGGATAATCCCAGACATAAAAGGACAGCACCCCGCCGGGCCGCAGAGCACGGCACATCTCGGCCAGCGCCGCCGGCTTGTCAGGAATGAAATTCAGCACAAGCGCCGAGGTCACGATATCGACCGAGGCGTCGGCACATGGCAGTCGCATCGCATCCGCCACCCCGAAGGTCACGCGGCCGTCCGGTGTTTCCGCCTCGGCATGCGTGACGAAATCCGCGGATTGATCGGTCGCCAGAACCGATTTCGGCGCTGCCAAGGACAGGATGGACTGGGTCAGCGCCCCGGTGCCACACCCCACCTCCAGCCAGTCCCTGTCAGCGGGCGGGTTCAGCCAGCGCAGGAACTCGGCGGCGACCCTGCGGCTCCAGCGGCCCATGTAATGCTCATAGCTCTGCCCCGCACTCCAGGCATCGAATTCAGTTTGTGTCGCCATCCGTTCCTCCTAGAGTTCCGGGTGCGCGGACCTGCCGGTCCACACGCAGCCAAAGAGGATCATAGCATGAATCTTGACCGAGAACTCGTATCCAATGGTAACCCGATGGAAGCCGTCGTTGGGTTTTCCCGTGCGGTACGCGTCGGGCCATTCGTCTACGTTGGCGGCACCGCTCCGGTCGATGCGGACGGAAAGACCGTCGGCATCGGCGATGTGGCCGCGCAGACCCGGCAATGCATAGGAATCATCAAGACTGCGCTCGAACAGGCCGGCTCGGGCCTGCATCATGTGGTCCGCACCCGGGTCATCCTGACCGATATCGACAACTGGCAGGCGGCGATCGACGTGCGCAAGGAGTATTTTCGCGAAGTGCGACCGGTCGACACGATCATGGCCGTTGACCGTTTTGTAAACCCCGAATGGCTGGTCGAACTGGAAGCCGATGCGGTGATCAGCGATTGACGGATCAGGTGGCACGGCCATCACGATATCCCGTTTTGAACGGGCACAGCGACGCCGCATCGCGTCCGTCCCGGGTCACGCCTGCAGCGTCGGACGGCACGGGCCGCCAGCCAGACAGGCACGAACAAGACGCGGCTTACGCAGCCCGGTGAACAGCTGTGGCATGGCCCCAATTCCGCCGCACGAAGTGCGAGCGGGATGGGTTGCTTTGACGAACAATCAATCGCGGCTGCGAGGGAAAAAACCGCGGTCCGTCATTCGTGGACTAACGACCGCCACCGGCCCGAAGCGGCCCCACAACTGGTTGTGCCTGAGATTGTAGCCATCATCGGCCAGGTCCGCCCAAACATCATCAATTCCCCGCGTCAGGATGTGAGCGCCCGGCGTTCCAGCACTGTTTCAATCACCTGCTGCCACTTTTCCGCGGCCTCCAGATCACCGTCCTGGGTCAGTATTCTTCTAGCGGCAACGGCATGTTGTCCACGCATTGCCTCAACGCCAATGCGGTTGCACTCCAATATGCCGCCGAAAATCACCGCGCGGATGCACTCCGCCCGAGTCTCGCCCATGTGCGCCCGAAGGTCCGGCCAAACCTCGTCTTCCATGTATCGCAAGGCTACCCGTTCGTCAGACAGGTCCTTACCCCACTCCCGTGCGCCGGAATACTCGATCGCCAACAGGCCGGTTTCCTCCAGCAACTCCTGACAAAACTCATTTCGGTCCGCGACCCATTCAGCCTCTTCCATGACATAGCGATAAGATTGCTCATCCATCTTCAGGCGATGATCCACTTCTCTGATAATTTTGAACCCGATCTTGCGCATCGTCTCTTCGCTGTGAGGGTCGCCCTCAAACGCAACGCTGCCCACCTCGAAGGACTGCACGCCAGCATCGCCTGCCGCAGTTTCGCGCGGGGCGGACCCGTCTTGCCTGGCTTGCCGCCGTTGCGGTTTTTTCGGTGTGACATGCCCCATCACCTCGGTACGACCCTCATCCTTGGGCCTGACCGAGATCATCGTGCCCCCTTGCGCTGCGCGGGCGAAAACAACGAAATACATCTCACCATCCACCAGCATATGGGTCGAGGCTGCGTCCTTCTCAGGGGCCCTCGCCCCCTTGGACACCGCATAGGATCGCGCCGCCTCGAAAAACAGGTCACTCGACAGCGCTTGATCCAGCCCCTTTGACACCATTCGTTTGACACGGCTTTCAACGGCTTTGTCTCGGCGGCTTTTGTGCGAGGCCACGAAATAGATCAGCCCACCGATCACCAGCAGCCACGCAGGCGGGAAAATGAAACCGACAACAATCAGGCCAAGGGCCGCAAGGAGCAACATCAAAGTTTCCTTTTGGCCGAAAGCATAAGGCGAGGATAATGTAAAAGTCCTTACCGAACATGGCAGGCGTGCACAACAAAATGGTGCGCAGCATCGGGCCGGTTTTGTCGAGAACAGCGATTATTCCCAGCGACTTAGCGAATCCCGCTCGCTGCGTATTACTGCCGATCATCGGCAGTAATGCACCGGTCAATCTGGGCTCATGGGCCAA
>NZ_JBHUQE010000029.1:0-29331 GCF_042687825.1 Sedimentitalea sediminis
GTCGTGAGCAAAATCATCGAGTAGTCGGCAACCGCGCACCGGTCACGGTGCCTGCTGGAAATCACGAGGGCCGCGCGGTTGCGCGGCCCTCTGTGTTCTTGCTTGTGCCCCTGTCGCGGCAGGTCTTGGATCGGCCCCGCCCATGCGTGGCGCTACTGGATGATCGCGCTTTCCCATTCCATGATGAAGGTCTGCCGCTTGAGGCGGTCCAGATAGGTCATCAATCCGGGCTCCAGGGTGATTGTCGCAAATTGTGACTTGTTCGCAGCGGTCGTCAGGGCCGGCAGCGGCCCGCCCGACGCACCGGCGGTCTGCCAGCGCGAGGACGTCAGGTGGCGTAGAAACGCCTTGGCGGGTTCCGGGTTCGGCGCGGCCTTGGCAACAAAGGCCGTGCGCATCATTGTGGTGGGAAAATCCGACGGCAGGATCACCGCGATATCGTCGGCCGCATCCGCCCGCGCTGACGCGTAACTGGCCAACACGTTGTAGGCGACCGCAATGTCGCCGCGCACCAGGTCCCGGATCATGTCGCCCGAGCAGCAATAGAGGCGGCTGCCGAGACCGCCCATCACTTCGGTCAGGCGCCAATAGGTTTCCGAAGCCCGTGCATCCTGCGTGGCAAACAGGTACCCCAACCCGGATTCGCGCACGTCATAGGTGCCCAGACGACCGCGAAACAGCTCCGGATTGGCCCGCAGAACCTCGATCAATTGCTGTCGCGACCGCGGGATCGGCAGGGTCTGAAACGCCGCCTTGTTGATGACGATCGCCGCCGGTTCCCGGGTAAAGCCGAACAGGCTGTGCCGCCACTGCGCCCAGTCGGGATGTACGATATCGGGAACCTGCTGCGCAAATCCGTCATTGACCAGTTTCAGCTGCAGGTCCATCGCGCTGGAGATCACCAGATCGAACCGGTCCGGCGCGGCGCGAAAGACCGTGTCCGTCGCTGTCGACCCGGTCACCAGATATTCGATGCTGACCCCGGGGTTGCCGGCAAGAAAGCTGTCGATGATCGGCGCGAACACGGCAATATCGGTGCTGGAAATCACCCGCAGGGTCGGCCCATCTCCGGACCCGGCGAAGACCTGCCGTTCCTCCCATTCCGTCGCGCCGGCCATCGCCGCCCAACACCAGGCGATCAAAAGGACAAGGTTACGCATGCGCCCCCCTTCGGGTTGTGGCCAAGGATCAGCCGGCCGCCATGTGCCGCCGCCACGTCGCGGGCGATGGTCAGGCCCAGTCCCGAGCCGATGGTGCCGCTTGCGTTGCGGCCACGGGCAAATCTTTCCGACAGCGCGTCGATCTCGTCCGGCGCAAAGCCGGGTCCCTGATCCGAGACGTCCAGCGCCGGGGCAGGATCAGACCGTACTACCAACGTGATCGCGCTTTCTCCGGGTGAGTATTTCAGGGCATTATCTACAAGATTGCGCACTGCGTTCTGCAAAAGAATCGGATCACCGGTCATCGGGACCGTGGCATCGCCGCCCAGCCGCAACGCGATGTCCTTCATTTCCGCGATCGGGGTCAGCCGGTCGACGACCTCTTGCACCAGCGCGACCAGATCCAGCGGACGACGTTGCAGTTGCTCGGCCCGGAACGTGATCATGGCATGATCCAGCAACTGGCCCGCCGCCCGCGAGCTTTCGTCAATGGCCCGGATCATCGCCTTGAGCGCCTGCCGGTTTTCTTGTTTCTCAACCCGTTGCAGGGTGGTTTCCGCGTGCGAGCGTACCGTCGCAAGCGGTGTGCGGACCCGGTGCGCCGCTTCGGCGATGAAATCCTCGGAGCGGTTGAGCGATTGCCCGAGACGGTTCATCAGGTGGTTCAGCGCGGATACCAGCGGTGCCATTTCGGCCGGAACCGGCTTGGCGATCGGGCGCATGTCCTGCGGCCCGCGCTGGGCCACCGAGTCGGCCAGACGCCGCAGGGGGCCGATGGTCGCCGCTGTGGCCCAGAATGACAGCAAAGCGGCCAGGACGAAAAAGCAAGCTCCGAAAATCAGTGCATTGCGTGAAATCTGTCTGAGTATACCCGAGAGGTCATCCTGCGTTTGGGCCACCGAGACCGTTATCCGGGTTCGCAGGGTCGCGCCGACCAGATCGCGCGAGGCGGTGACCTGCCGCACGGTCTCGTCTCGGAAATCGACGGTGCGGAAGCGGCTGCCCGTCACCGTAGGCTGGTCCGGCAGGGGCAGATCCGAATAACCGGACAACACCGTGCCATCCTGGCTGATGACGTAGAAAATCCGGTCGTCGGACTGGGTGCCGAGCATGGAAAACGAAGCATAGGGAAAGTCCAGTTCGATGTTTCCTTCCCGGATGATTGCAGCGTCCAGAATCGAAGTCGCGGATGCGTTGAGGATATTGTCCTGGCTTTGTTGAGCAATCTGGGCCGCAAATCCGCGGACGACAAAGAACAGCACAACAGTCAGGATCGCGGCGCCACCAATCAGCGAGATGGTCAACCGGCCGCGCAGAGACCCCGATGTTAGAACCGGCTCAGACATCATCCAGGCGGTATCCCAGGCCGCGATGGGTGCTGATCTTCAGTCCTGAGTTTTCAAGATGTTTGCGCAGGCGCGCGACATAGACCTCGACCGCGTTTTCGGACACGTCGTCATCATAAGAGTACAGTCGGTCGACCAGTTTCTGCTTCGAGAATATGCGGCCAGGCGCATTGAACAGCAGTTCCAAAAGCCGCAACTCGCGATTGCGCAGATTGATCGCCTTTCCGGCGACGGTCAGATGCCCTGCGACCGGGTCCAGGATCGCGTCGCCGCGGCGGATGACGGTCTGGGCCGCGCCAGATCTGCGGCGCAACACGGCGCGGCAACGCGCCTGCAGTTCGGCATGATCGAACGGCTTGGTGACATAGTCATCGGCGCCGAGATCAAGCAGGCCGATTCTGTCAGAAACCTGCGAACGCGCGGTCAGCACGATGACCGGTGTATCGCCGCGGCCGGCGCGATGGCGGGTCAGAAAGTCGCGACCGTCGCCATCAGGCAGCATGATGTCCAACAGGATCAAATCATAGTCACCGGTTTCCGAGAAAGCGATCGCATCGGATAAATTCGGCGCATGATCAATGACATGA
Organism: Sedimentitalea sediminis; assembly: GCF_042687825.1. Lineage (NCBI taxonomy): Bacteria > Pseudomonadati > Pseudomonadota > Alphaproteobacteria > Rhodobacterales > Paracoccaceae > Sedimentitalea > Sedimentitalea sediminis. The sequence goes on from NZ_JBHUQE010000029.1 coordinate 3,094, forward strand.
CCATCCAACTGCATGCGCGTCAGGATCGCCTCGGCCAGAGCCAGATTGTCTTCGATCAGCAGGAATTTCATCGGGTGTCCCCGGATTCTTCGGCCATGACAGGTTTGTGTCAGGTTTCCATGGTCAGGTTCTGCAACTGTGCCGGCTTGCGGTCGGTTGTCAAATGGGAGGGAAACATGACGACATTCAAACTGGGCCGTCGCGCGCTGCTGGCCGGCGCCGTAGCGACGCTGGGTTTTGCAGCCCCCGCCGTGGCGGATGGTCACAAGGTTCTGGACAGCATTCACTTTCTGATCCCCGGCGGGGCCGGCGGCGGCTGGGACGGAACCGCGCGTGGCACCGGCGAGGCGCTGACCGGCGCGGGCCTGGTGGGGACCGCGTCTTATGAGAACATGTCCGGAGGCGGCGGCGGCAAGGCGATCGGCTATCTGATCGAAAATGCCGATTCGAACCATGGCACCTTGATGGTCAACTCGACCCCCATCATCATCCGCTCGCTGACCGGCGTGTTCCCGCAGAACTTTCGCGATCTGACGCTGGTGGCCGGCACCATCGGCGACTATGCGGCGCTGGTTGTGAATGCCGACAGCGACATCGACGACATGGCAGGCCTGCTGGCGCGGTTCGACGCGGATCCGAATGCCACCGCGATCGGTGGTGGCTCGGTGCCTGGCGGCATGGACCACTTGGTTGCCGCGATGGCGATGGAAGCGGCGGGGAAGGACCCGCTGATGGTCAAGTACATCCCCTATGATGCAGGCGGCAAGGCCATGGCGGCGCTGCTGTCAGGTGAGATCGCCGCTTTGTCGACCGGCTTCTCGGAAGCGGTGGCGCTGGCCGAGGCGGGCGAAGTCAAGATCATCGGCGTCACCTCGGACGAGCGCGTGCCGGCCTATGAGGCCGCGCCGACCCTGAAGGAACAGGGTATCGACACGACCTTTGTCAACTGGCGCGGTTTCTTCGGTGCGCCCGGCCTGCCCGAAGAAAAGCTGGCTCTGTACCAGAACGCCATCGCCAAGATGTATGAAACCGAAGAGTGGGAAACCGTGCGGACCCGCAACGGCTGGGTCAACATCCACAACTCGGGCGATGACTTCAAAGTCTTTCTGGAAAACCAGGAGAAGGTCATCGGTGACCTGATGAAGAAACTGGGATTTCTCTGAAGATGCCCGCGGGCGGGTGCGAGGGGCCAGCCCCTCGCGCTCCCCGAGGTATTTGCAGCAAGAGGAAGGGAGAACAGAAAGTTCCCCCTTCTGGAAGGTACACACCTTCCCCTTGCACGGTCATCGGCTCCTCAGCCTGTACCGTGACCTTGGGATAGCTTGAAACCGGTTAAAATTGTCTTTCCTCTTGCCGNAGGTATTTGCAGCAAGAGGAAGGGAGAACAGAAAGTTCCCCCTTCTGGAAGGTACACACCTTCCCCTTGCACGGTCATCGGCTCCTCAGCCTGTACCGTGACCTTGGGATAGCTTGAAACCGGTTAAAATTGTCTTTCCTCTTGCCGGAAATACCTCGGGGGGCCGCCGAAGGCGGCGGGGCAGAGCCCCTTCCGGGGTCCGGCAAATGGAAAGAACCGCAAAGGAGACCTGACATGGCCCTGGATCGCTGGATTGCCTTCGTCATCCTCTGCGTGGCACTGGCCTATGCCTATGCCGCCTATTTCACCATGGACCAGGGGTTGCCGCCGTTCATGCAGCGCAACCCGATCTGGCCCAGCACCTTTCCCAAGATTCTGTCGGTCCTGGCTATCCTGACCACGTTGGTGATCCTGTTCGGGCTGGAGAAAACCCCCGAAAAGGACCAGGCGCCGGACATCGACTATCGCCGTCTCGGCGATTACCACCTCTGGCAGGCGCTCGCGCTGCTGGCACTGATGGTGGCCTACGCGCTGTTGCTGCGACCCGCCGGTTTTCTGCTGGCCACTACGGGCTTTCTCACCTTCGGCGCGGTGATCCTGGGTGAGCGCAAATTCCACATCCTGCTGCCCGTCGCCATCGGGGCCACCGGCATCGTGTGGTATCTTGTCGAGCAGGTCCTGGGCATCTTCCTGCGCCCGCTGCCCTTCTTTCTCTGAGGAGTTGAGACATGCTTGAAGGACTTCTTATCGGCCTGCAGACGGCGCTGTCGTTGCAGAACCTATTGATGGTGATCGCGGGTTGCCTGATCGGAACATTCATCGGCATGTTGCCCGGCCTGGGGCCGATGTCGATCATCGCCATCATGATCCCCGTCGCCATCTCGATGGGCGATCCGTCGGCGGCGCTGATCCTATTGGCCGGGGTCTATTATGGCGCCATTTTCGGCGGCTCGACCTCGTCGATCCTTTTGAACGCGCCCGGCGTGGCGGGAACGGTCGCCAGCAGTTTCGACGGCTATCCTATGGCGCGCAAGGGGCAGGCGGGCAAGGCGCTGACCATCGCTGCCATCGCCAGTTTTGCCGGCGGCACGATTGGGGCGATCCTGCTTATGGTTTTTGCCCCGGCGCTGTCCTCGGTAGCACTTTTGTTCCATTCGGCGGAGTATTTCGCACTGATGGTGGTGGGCCTTTCGGCCATCGCGGCCTTTGCCGGCACCGGTCAGGTGGCCAAGGCGCTCCTGATGACGCTTTTGGGCCTGATCATGGCGACCGTGGGCGAAGGCGCGCTCTTCAACCTGCCGCGCTTCACCATGGGGATCATGGATTTGCAATCGGGCTTTGGTTTCATCACGCTGGCCATGGCGATGTTTGCCCTGCCCGAGGCGCTGTTTCTTGTACTCAAGAAGCGCGAGATGAGCGAGGACGGCGGCAAGATCGAGAACCTGCGCATCACCCGGCAAGAGGGCAGGGCCATCGCGCCGGTGATCGGGCGGCAATCGCTGCAAGGCTTCTTCATCGGGGTGCTGCCCGGGGCCGGCGCCACCATCGCCTCGTTCCTCGGCTATGCGGTCGAACGCAACATTGCCTCCAAGGAAGAGCAGGAGGAATTCGGCAAGGGGGCGATCAAGGGCCTGGCCGCGCCGGAATCGGCCAATAACGCGGCCTGCACCGGTTCTTTCGTGCCGCTGTTGACGCTGGGCATTCCCGGTTCCGGTACCACTGCGATCCTGCTGGGCGCGCTGATCGCGCTGAACGTGACGCCGGGACCGCGCCTGATGATCGACGAGCCGCAGGTTTTCTGGGCAGTGATCATGTCGATGTTCATCGGCAATCTGGTGCTTTTGGTCCTGAACCTGCCGCTGATCCCCTATATCGCCAAGGTTCTGACGATCCCGCGCAACTACCTGATCCCGTTCATTCTGTTTTTTACCCTCATGGGGGCCTATATCGGTCAGAACAACGCCACAGAACTGCTGATCCTTGTGGGGTTCGGCATCTGCGCCACGGCGCTGAAATTCGCCGACTACCCGCTGGCGCCCCTGCTGATCGGGTTTATCCTGGGCGGTATGATGGAGAACAACTTTGCCCGGTCCATGCAGCTCTATGACGGTATCGGCTTCATCATCGACCGCCCGATGACTCTGGGGTTGCTGGTGATCGCCGCTCTGCTGGTGGTTTTGCCGAGCTATCGCGCCCGTCGCGCCCGCGCCCGTGCCGCCGGGATCGCCGAAGGCGACTGAAACACCAAGGCAGGGGCGTGGCGAAGAATGCCAGGGAGGGCACCGGGCGCGGATATGCTGGACAATGGCGTGATCCGCGCCCAACCTCCGGGAACAGATAACGAGGCCCCGATGACCGCACCGACCGCCCTGCCACCCGCCGACACCGAATACCCGGTGCGCCTGCCCGATGGATCGCGCCATGCCGGTACGGTCTATCTGCGCGCCGTGCTGGACCATCCCCGCATAGCGGTGGGTGCGCACAGCTATGCCAGCAGTTTCGATCCGCCGGAGGACTGGGCGGCGCGGCTGGCGCCCTATCTTTTTCCGGACAGCCGCGAAAGGTTGGTCATTGGCCGTTTCTGCCAGATCGCGCACGGGGCGACCTTTGTCACCGCGTCGGCCAATCATCCGATGGACGGGTTCTCGACCTATCCGTTCTCGATCTTCGATCCCGCCACGATGGGGGACTACGCGGATCTGGCGTTGCTGCATGGCGATACGGTGATCGGCAACGATGTCTGGATCGGCTATGGCGCGCTGATCCTGCCCGGCGTCACCATCGGCGATGGCGCGATCGTCGGGGCCGGCGCGGTGGTGGCCGCGGATGTGGCCCCGTATGGCGTGGTCGCTGGCAATCCGGCGCGCCGGGTCCGGGACCGGTTTGCACCCGAGGTCGTCGCGCGCCTGTTGGAATTGCGTTGGTGGGACTGGCCCGCCGAGCATATCGCCCGGCATCGCGCCGTGATCGAGGCCGCGGATATCGACCGGTTGTCCGCGGCTGCCCCCTGAGCGGCGCAGGTCGAACGGTCAGCCCGGCAGGCGCCCGACAGCCCGGTCGCTGGCATCGGTGATCTCGTCCAGCGCGGCCTGCAGCTTGATGCGCAATGCCTCGATTTCCGTGTCATCCGCCTTGCGCGGCACGACCTCGGTCCATTCCCGGCACATCAGAACACCGCGGGTAAATGGCGCGGGCAGCGTCATCCGGTCCCAGGTGGGAAAGGTGATCTGGCGGCGGGCCGCATAGCTGACGACAAAGATGCGCTTGCCTGTGACCCGCGCCCAGATCAGTGGCACGGTCGAGGCCACCCGTGACGGGCCGCGCGGCCCGTCCGTGGCGATGCCGATGGAATTGCCTTCGCGGACCTTGCCCAGCACCAGGCGCGACAGCGCGACATGGCGCATGTGGCTGGACATGGCGATGGTGTCGAACCCGAACCGTGCCTGAACCTGCCCGGCCATGCGCCCGGCGCGCGCGGCCGATGTCAGAGAGCAGATTTTGCCGAGGCGCGTGTCGAACATGTAGGGCGCCATCATCAACCGCTGATGCCAAAGGGCGACGATGACAGGTTCACCGCCCGACAGGGACGCCTGCATTTCGTCAAACCCGGTACGGTCCCATTTCGAGGTGCGATAGGCAAAACGGATATAGGCGGCAAACATCCCTTCGACGGCGTTGTTGAACCACGCGCTGTCAGCAATTCGTTTCCGCAGACTCACCCCGGATTTCCCTCTCGTTTGGCCCGTCTTACGTAACCCGGCGCGTGTGCGAAATGCCCTGCGTCATTTTTCCGGCCTTTTCTGTCGGGGGGCTGTCGACCTGCGACAGATGCCGGCGCCGCCATTGCCGGCCGCAACCGGACAGCAAATTCCTCTTGCCCCCCCGCCTGCGCTGGCTTAGGAAAAGCGCGGTCCTAGGGGTTTAGCTCAGTTGGTAGAGCATCGGTCTCCAAAACCGAGGGTCGTGGGTTCGAGTCCCTCAGCCCCTGCCAGGATCACCCTCCGCGAGATCGACGCCCGGGACGCCCGCGCGCGGTCTTGAATTCGGCGGGCTGCCCGGCTATGTCGCCCCTATCCGCAAGCAGAAAGAGCGTGCCCATGGCCACCACCAACCCGATCCAGTTCATCCAGCAGGTCCGCGGCGAGATCTCAAAGGTCGTCTGGCCGACCCGGCGCGAGGTGCTTCTGACCACGGTCATGGTCTTTATCATGGCGGCGTTGACAGGCGCGTTCTTTGCGCTGGTCGATATCCTGATCCGTACCGGATTGCAGGGCGTGCTGGGCCTGTTCGGCTGATCCCGGACCGGTCTCGGGGCCCGGCGGCAAAATCGGGCAATCCCCTTGAACAATTGGCATTTGGCGGTTAGGTGACGCGCATCCATGGACAAGGCGCGCGGCGATTCGAATTGCCCGGCGCGTTTGCCTCCGGGACGTGACGGGGCAACCGTTTGAAACTCTGATAGACTTCGACTGTGCAGAATGCAGTCGCGCAAGACAAGGGCGGCAAGGTTAATGGCAAAACGGTGGTACTCGGTCAGTGTTCTCTCGAACTTCGAGAAAAAGATCGCAGAACAGATCCGTACCTCGGTCGCCGAGCACGGCCTTGATGACGAGATCGACGAGGTGCTGGTGCCCACCGAAGAGGTGATCGAAGTGCGCCGCGGCAAGAAGGTGACCGCGGAACGCCGGTTCATGCCGGGCTATGTTCTGGTGCACATGGAGATGTCGGACCAGGGCTATCACCTGATCAACTCGATCAACCGGGTCACCGGTTTTCTCGGCCCGCAGGGCCGTCCGATGCCGATGCGCGATGCCGAACTGAACGCCATTCTGAACCGGGTCCAGGAAGGCGAGGAAGCCCCGCGCACCCTGATCCACTATGAGATCGGCGAAAAGGTCAAGGTCAATGACGGCCCGTTCGAGGATTTCGACGGCATGATCGAAGAGGTCGACGAGGACAACCAGCGCCTGAAGGTGTCGGTGTCGATCTTTGGCCGGGAAACCCCGGTGGAACTGGAATTCACCCAGGTCACAAAACAGGGCTGACCTGTTGCGAGGTCCTCCGCACTGGACACGGCCCTGATCTTTGAAACCGATTGAATGGGCTTACCCTGACGCGCTCCGTCTGCATGTTCTGCGATGCATGGCGGTATGGCGCGGATTTCGCCGTGCAAGCCGGACGCCTGCCCGCGCCCCGAAAAGTTACTGAAAAACAACGCTGAATTTTGTGCTTTTGCGCAAGATTTTTGCCGATGTCGTGGGTATGCTCGCCAATCTGGGCAATATATTCGCAACCAATGGGGGCTATTCAGAACCGGAAAACGACTCCTTAAACGCGTGAATGGCGATTTTTGTTGACGATACTCCGCTCTGCAGGAACCCCGGGATGACCATCCGGAATGACACGGAAAAATGGGTGTTCGTCCTGTTCGTGTCGCTCGTGTCCGTCGCTGGGTCGCTGCTGATAACCCGGTTGATGAGCCCCGGTGGTCTGGACATTCGGTCCATCGTCCCGGCCGTCGCGGTGCCAATGATCGTTGCGCCCATGGTGTCGCTCTGGGTGGCCCGGATGATGCTGCGTATTCACCAATTGAACCGGCAACTGGAGTTTCTGCTGCGGCATGACCAGATGACCGGCCTGTTGTCCCGGGCGGCCTTTATCGAGCAGCTCGAAAATCAGGACATGTCGGGTCCCGGAACGGTCATGATGATCGACATCGACAGGTTCAAGGCGATCAACGACACGTTCGGGCATCAGACCGGTGATCGTGTCATTCGAACGGTCTCGCAGATCCTGCAGGAAAAATCGCAACCCGACGGCGCCGCGGCCCGTTTTGGCGGCGAAGAATTCGTCACCTATTTTCCGGGCGCGTGTGTTCAGCATGCCGAATTGCGGGCCGAGGCCATTCGAGCGGCGGTTGAAAGTCAAACGATACAGGTGGATGGCAGGGAACTGAGTTGCACCTTGTCGATCGGCGTGGATACGTTCGATGGAACGCGGCCGCTGGACCAGGTTCTGCGGGCAGCCGACGAAGCCCTGTATGAGGCCAAGAATACCGGGCGAAACCGGGTTGTCCGACATGACGAACGGGCGACGGAAACGGGTTGATAAGGTCGGACCGCGGCCGGAACCCGCTAGCGCGAAAAGGTTTTCAGTGGCATCCGACCTGGAACCGGGCGGCTCTGTTCGCCATCAGAGACCATGTCGGGGCAGCAAGTTTCTTGGAAACGGGGCCGGGTTCTGACTGCTGCTGCTGCTGCTGCGGGTCGGAACCGGTAACAGTTGCCGCCGACGCCGGCAGGCCTGTCGCGGATCGGGATCATCGGCCGCATCAGCCCCGGGCAGAGCCGTGGGCCGCAAAACCGTCATTGCCGTTTGCGGCAGCGCCCCGGGGCCTCTTGCAAAACCGCCCTGTGATCTGTAACCGGGGCCGGTCGCTGTCGCAGCGACTCGGAACGTGGGAGGCGGCGCGCACGCGAGCGGGCACCGGACCACGGGCAAACCTGCCACGGGAACGCGTTCCTGTGGTGCTGAAAAAGGAGAAGGCCAATGGCCAAGAAACTCGTCGGCTCGATGAAGCTGCAAGTGCCTGCCGGGCAGGCAAACCCGAGCCCGCCGGTGGGTCCGGCGCTGGGTCAGCGCGGCATCAACATCATGGAATTCTGCAAGGCGTTCAACGCCAAGACCGCAGACATGGAGCCGGGCGCGCCGTGCCCGACCGTGATCACCTATTATCAGGACAAGTCCTTTACCATGGACATCAAGACGCCGCCGGCGTCCTACTACCTGAAAAAGGCGGCCAAGCTGAAATCCGGCGCCAAGACGCCGTCGCGCGAGACCGTCGGCACGGTGACCGTGGCGCAGGTCAAGGAAATCGCCGAAGCCAAGATGAAAGATCTGAACGCCAACGACATCGAAGGCGCCATGCAGATCATCCTGGGCTCGGCCCGCTCCATGGGCATTGAGGTGAAATAAGATGGCAAAGCTTGGAAAACGTACCCGTGCCGCCCGCGAAGCCTTTGCCGGCAAGGACAACCTGTCGGTCGAGGAGGCCGTTGCCCTGGTCAAGGGCAATGCCAACGCGAAATTTGACGAAACCATCGAACTGGCGGTGAACCTGGGCGTCGACCCGCGCCACGCCGATCAGATGGTGCGCGGCGTTGTCGGCCTGCCCAACGGCACCGGCAAGACCGTCCGCGTCGCCGTGTTCGCCCGTGGCCCCAAGGCCGAGGAAGCCCAGGCCGCCGGTGCCGACATTGTGGGCGCCGAGGACCTGATGGAAACCGTGCAGAGCGGCAAGATCGAATTCGATCGCTGCATCGCCACCCCGGACATGATGCCGATCGTCGGTCGTCTGGGCAAGGTTCTGGGCCCGCGCAACCTGATGCCGAACCCCAAGGTCGGCACCGTCACCATGGATGTCGCCGCCGCCGTGACCGCCGCCAAGGGTGGCGAAGTCCAGTTCAAGGTCGAAAAGGCCGGTGTCGTGCACGCCGGTGTCGGCAAGGCCTCGTTTGACGAAGCCAAGCTGGTCGAGAACGTCCGTGCCTTTGTCGGTGCGGTGGCAAAGGCCAAGCCGGCCGGCGCCAAGGGCACGTATATGAAAAAGATCGCGATCAGCTCGACCATGGGTCCGGGCGTCAGCATCGACGTCGCGGACGCCGCTCCGGCGCAATAAGCCGGATCGCGCGGCGGTATCAGGGGCGGGCCCGCGGGGCTCGCCCTTTTTCGTGCGATCAGATCAGGCCCCACAGATCGGCGGTGTCATACCAGTCAGAGGCAGCCAGTTCCGCCGCCAGTCCGGCGCGCCCGGTCACGATGGTGACGGTTTCGATGCTGTAGGCAGTGATTCCCAGCGCCGCCAGGTCGGATTTCAGCGGGCCGGGGCGGTCAAAACCGGCCGCGCCATCGGCGTCCAGCACCAGAATCAGCCGATCCCGCCCGGCAGCACCGGCAAACAGGTTCTGCCCGGCGTCCGCGCCGCCCAGAAAGACATCGTCAAAGAACACGAAGGTGTCGTCATCGCGATTGCCCCGCAACGTGTCGTCGCCGGGCCCGTCGATCAGGATGTCGTTCCCGCGCCCGCCGATCACCAGATCGTCGCCCGGCCCGCCGGCCAGCGTGTCGCGGCCCGGTCCGCCCTGCAGCCTGTCCTGGCCCTGGCCACCGCTGCCCAGATCCTCGCCATTGCCCAGGCGGACGATGTCGTCGCCACTGCCTGCAAACACCAGGTCGTCGCCACCCGAGGACCAGATCGTGTCGGCACCGCCATAGGCCAGAACCGTGTCATCCGCCGTGCCCAGTTGCCGGCTGTCCGCCCCGGCGCCCAGCGTCACGTGGCTGCCATCGCGGGCCAGCCAGCCGCCCAGCACCGCATGGGTTGCCGCCGATGGATGGATCGAATCCCAGAACCCGACCTGCGACGGGTCATAGGCCGCCAGTGCGGCCGGCGCGCCGCCGCGCAGAGTCAGGTCATGCGGTGCGAGGATGCCGAATTGCGAGGCATCGTCGACAAAGGCCTGGGTGATGCGGCCGAGGTCGAAAAAGGCGACGTCCCGGCCTAAACTGTCCAGCAGGTCGACGCCGCTTTTCAGCAGCCCGTTATGCTGGTCAATCAGGTCGTCCACGCGGGACACGATCGAAGCACTCTGGCTGGCAATAGACGGCAGAAAACCTGCCGACGGCAGCCCGCTGACGATCACCTGATCCACGCCCATGGACGTCAGGTCCCACGCCGCGTCCAGCGTGGCCTGAACGGAAGACAACAGCGCGCCCGCCAATTTGCCGATCTCGCCCAGGGGATCGCTCGGGTCGATATCGCCATAATCATTGCCGCCGATCAGTACAAAGGCGGTGACCTGGCCGACATTCCGGCCGGCGGTATCGGCGGCAAACCGGTCGATCTGGGCACCGAGATTGCGGTCAAACAGCAGTCGGGGGTCATCGATGTCCACCAGCAATTGGTCGGAGTAGCCGTTTTCCAGAACATAGTCGCGCAGCGTTTCGTGGCCCGCCGCATGGGCGCCACCGACGGCATAGTTCAGAGAAGGTGCCAGCCCCAGCAGCGGCGCCAGGTGTTCCGCAAAGACCGGCCCGTCGCTGGCCCGTCCGTTTTCGCCGAGCCGCGCAAAGCGCAATTCGTCCTGCACCAGACCCTCGGTGACGCGAAATATATTGCCAGGGTCCGAGATACTATCGCCGAAAAAGGCGAATTGCCGTGTGCCGCTCAACATCAACCGGCCCTCTGAAAAATCTCTCTGGCATTGATCTAAGGACAGGGCAGGGGCCTGTGGCAAGCCGCAAGACGGTTCCGTGCAAGGATAAAAATGCCGATGATCGGAAAACATTGCAAAAAAACCTACCAAAAACGTCGGAACCGGCGCGCAGGGGTTCACATTTCGCCGTAAACGTCCTAAGTCGCACTGTCTGGGCGTCCTCGTGATTCGAGGGCGCCCTGACGTTCGTCCGAGACGGTGGGTGGTCAGGCTTCGGCGCGGCCATAATTCCTGCCCGAGACGGGAAATGACAAAGTTTCTTCGGATCGCCCGCGCGGCGCTCTGGGGCGATGCGCAGGACCCGTAAGGACCCGATTGTCGGGGCTTTCGTCCCGGCAGAAACGAGCCGGAGGGTCACCCCTCCCCTACTGGAGTGAAACTGTGGATAGAGCCCAGAAAGAGAAAGTGGTCGAGGAACTCGGCCAGATCTTCGAAAGCTCTGGCGTCGTTGTGGTAGCCCACTACGTCGGACTGACAGTTGCCGAGATGCAGGACCTGCGCGCGCGTGCACGCGAAGCGGGTGGGTCTGTGCGTGTTGCCAAGAACAGGCTCGCCAAGATCGCCCTCGAGGGAAAGCCGTGTGAATCGATCACATCGCTTTTGACGGGCATGACCGTTCTGACCTATTCCGAGGACCCCGTGGCGGCAGCCAAGGTGGCCGAGGACTTTGCCAAGGAGAACAAGAAGTTCGAAATCCTTGGCGGGGCAATGGGCGAGAACGCGTTGGACCGGGCCGGTGTTCAGGCCGTGTCGAAAATGCCGTCGCGCGAAGAGCTCATCTCTTCGATCGCCGGCTGCATCGGCGCACCTGCTGCGAACATCGCCGGGGCCATTGGCGCACCTGCAAGCAACATCGCGTCCATCTTGTCCACCATCGAGGACAAGGCGGCCGCCTGAGCAACGTAAGTCCGGCACGTGGATGAACACGCGTCGTTGGAACACACGAACTGTAAAACGGAAAGAGCTGATAAAATGGCTGATCTGAAGAAACTGGCAGAAGAGATCGTTGGTCTGACCCTGCTTGAAGCACAAGAACTGAAAACCATCCTCAAGGACGAATACGGCATCGAGCCCGCCGCTGGCGGCGCGGTCATGATGGCCGGTCCTGCTGACGCCGGTGGCGCAGCCGAGGAAGAAAAAACCGAATTCGACGTCGTTCTGAAGAACGCCGGCGCTTCGAAAATCAACGTGATCAAGGAAGTTCGCGGCATCACCGGTCTGGGTCTGAAAGAAGCCAAGGACCTGGTGGAAGCCGGCGGCAAGATCAAGGAAGGCGTGTCCAAGGACGAAGCCGAAGAGATCAAGGGCAAGCTGGAAGCAGCGGGCGCAGAGGTCGAACTGGCATAAGCCGTTCGGTGGGGAGACCCGCCAACTGAATGTGGCTGGGCCCGGAGCAATCCGGGTCCAGCCGAACCTGTCTTGGCAAGGACTTTCGGCGAGTCCTTTCCAAGGCGCGGTTCACGGGATCGGGAGGCTGCCATTCGGGACGGCGGCCATGAATTGATCCGACCACGCTGTCTCGTATGGGCAAGGTGCCGGGGCCCGACGGCATCCTTGACCGTTGAGAAATTTGAAAGGTGACACCTGACATGGCTCAATCCTTCCTTGGCCAGAAACGTTTGCGTAAATATTACGGTAAAATCCGCGAAGTTCTGGATATGCCGAACCTCATCGAGGTCCAGAAATCCTCTTACGATCTGTTCCTGCGCTCTGGCGACGCGCCGCAGCCGCTGGACGGCGAGGGCATCAAGGGTGTCTTTCAGTCGGTCTTTCCGATCAAGGATTTCAACGAGACCAGCGTACTGGAATTCGTCAGCTACGACCTGGAAAAGCCGAAATACGATGTCGAGGAGTGCATGCAGCGCGACATGACCTACAGCGCCCCGCTGAAGGTTACGCTGCGTCTGATCGTGTTCGATATCGACGAGGATACCGGCGCGAAATCGGTCAAGGACATCAAGGAACAGGACGTGTTCATGGGCGACATGCCCCTGATGACCCCGAACGGCACCTTTGTGGTCAACGGCACCGAGCGGGTGATCGTCAGCCAGATGCACCGCAGCCCCGGCGTGTTTTTCGATCATGACAAGGGCAAGACACACAGCTCGGGCAAGCTGTTGTTTGCCTGCCGCATCATCCCGTATCGCGGCAGCTGGCTGGATTTCGAGTTCGACGCCAAGGACATCGTCTTTGCCCGTATCGACCGCCGCCGCAAGCTGCCGGTCACGACGCTGCTCTATGCCCTGGGTCTGGATCAGGAAGGCATCATGGATGCCTATTACAACACCGTCAACTACACGCTGAAAAAGAACAAGGGTTGGGTCACCCCGTTCTTCCCCGAACGTGTGCGCGGCACCCGTCCGACCTATGATCTGGTCGATGCGGCCACCGGCGAGGTCATCGGCGAAGCCGGCAAGAAGGTGACACCGCGGGCGGTGAAAAAGCTGATCGACGAGGGCGCGGTCACGGAATTGCTGGTGCCGTTCGATCATATCGTCGGCAAATTCGCCGCCAAGGACATCATCAACGAGGACACCGGCGCGATCTATGTCGAGGCCGGCGACGAGTTGACGCTGGAATACGACAAGGACGGCGATCTGATCGGTGGTACCGCCAAGGAGCTGATCGACGCGGGCATCACCGAGATTCCGGTGCTGGACATCGACAACGTCAATGTCGGTCCCTACATGCGCAACACCATGGCGCTGGACAAGAACATGAACCGCGACACCGCGCTTATGGACATCTATCGCGTCATGCGTCCGGGCGAGCCGCCCACCGTCGAGGCCGCCAGCGCGCTGTTTGACACGCTGTTCTTTGACAGCGAGCGCTATGACCTGTCGGCCGTCGGCCGGGTCAAGATGAACATGCGCCTGGCGCTGGACGCCGAGGACACCATGCGCACCCTGCGCCGCGAGGACATCGTGGCCTGCATCAAGGCGCTGGTCGAGCTGCGCGATGGTCATGGCGACATCGACGATATCGACCACCTGGGCAACCGCCGCGTGCGTTCGGTCGGCGAACTGATGGAAAACCAGTACCGCGTCGGTCTGCTGCGGATGGAACGCGCGATCAAGGAGCGCATGTCCAGCGTCGAGATCGACACGGTCATGCCGCAGGACCTGATCAACGCCAAACCGGCCGCCGCCGCCGTGCGCGAGTTCTTTGGCTCGTCGCAGCTGAGCCAGTTCATGGACCAGACCAACCCCTTGTCCGAGGTGACGCATAAACGTCGCCTGTCGGCGCTTGGACCGGGCGGTCTGACCCGCGAACGCGCCGGGTTCGAGGTGCGCGACGTGCACCCGACCCATTATGGCCGGATGTGCCCGATCGAAACGCCGGAAGGGCCGAATATCGGTCTGATCAACAGCCTGGCCACCTTTGCCCGGGTCAACAAGTACGGTTTTATCGAGACGCCCTATCGCGTGGTCAAGGACGGCCATGTCACCGACGAAGTGCATTACATGTCGGCGACCGAGGAAATGCGGCACACCGTGGCGCAGGCCAATGCGTCGCTGGACGAAAATGGCAACTTCAAGAACGAGCTGGTCAGCACCCGCCAGTCGGGCGACTATACGCTGGCGCCGCGCGACAATGTCGATCTGATCGACGTGTCGCCCAAGCAGCTGGTCTCGGTTGCCGCCTCGCTGATCCCGTTCCTGGAAAACGACGACGCCAACCGCGCCCTGATGGGGTCGAACATGCAGCGTCAGGCGGTGCCGCTGCTGCGCGCCGAAGCGCCGCTGGTCGGCACCGGCATCGAGGAAGTGGTGGCGCGCGACTCGGGTGCGGCAATCATGGCGAAACGCGCCGGCATCATCGACCAGGTCGACGCGCAGCGGATCGTGATCCGGGCCACCGAGGATCTGGAACTGGGCGATGCGGGGGTCGATATCTACCGCATGCGCAAGTTCCAGCGGTCCAACCAGAACACCTGCATCAACCAGCGCCCGCTGATCAAGGTGGGCGATACAGTCAAAAAGGGCGAGGTGATCGCCGACGGCCCGTCCACCGATATCGGTGAACTGGCGCTGGGCAAGAACGTGGTCGTCGCCTTCATGCCGTGGAACGGCTACAACTACGAGGACTCGATCCTGATCTCCGAGCGGATCGCGCAGGACGACGTGTTCACCTCGATCCATATCGAGGAATTCGAAGTCGCCGCCCGCGATACCAAGCTGGGTCCCGAGGAAATCACCCGCGACATCCCCAACGTGGGCGAAGAGGCGCTGCGCAATCTCGACGAGGCGGGCATTGTCTATATCGGCGCCGATGTCGAGCCGGGCGATATCCTGGTGGGCAAGATCACTCCCAAGGGCGAAAGCCCGATGACGCCGGAAGAAAAACTGCTGCGCGCCATCTTTGGCGAAAAGGCATCGGACGTGCGCGATACTTCGCTGCGCGTCAAGCCGGGCGATTTCGGCACCGTCGTCGAGGTCCGAGTCTTCAACCGTCATGGGGTGGAAAAGGACGAGCGTGCCCTGCAGATCGAGCGCGAAGAGGTCGAGCGTCTGGCGCGGGACCGCGATGACGAACTGGCGATCCTGGACCGCAACATCTATGCCCGTCTCAGGGACATGGTCCTGGGCAAGGTCGCGGTCAAGGGACCCAAGGGTGTCAAGGCCGGTTCGCAGATCACCGAGGACCTGCTGGAAACCCTGAGCCGCGGCCAGTGGTGGCAGCTGGCGCTGGAGGACGAAGAGGACGCCAAGGTCGTCGAGGCCCTGAACGAGCAGTACGAGGCGCAGAAACGCGCGCTGGACGCCCGGTTCGAGGACAAGGTCGAAAAGGTACGCCGCGGCGACGATCTGCCCCCCGGCGTGATGAAGATGGTCAAGGTGTTCGTGGCCGTTAAGCGCAAGCTGCAGCCGGGCGACAAGATGGCCGGCCGTCACGGCAACAAGGGTGTGATCTCCAAGGTGGTGCCGATGGAAGACATGCCGTTCCTGGCCGACGGGACCCCGGTCGATTTCTGCCTGAACCCGCTGGGTGTGCCGTCGCGCATGAATGTCGGTCAGATTCTGGAAACCCATATGGGCTGGGCCGCGCGCGGCCTGGGCGTGAACATCGACGAGGCGCTGCAGGAGTATAAACGCTCGGGCGACCTGACCCCGGTGCGTGACGCGATGAAGCTGGCCTATGGCGATGATGTCTATGAAGAAGGCATCGCCGGCATGGACGAGGATCTGCTGATCGAAGCGGCGGGCAATGTCACCCGCGGCGTGCCGATCGCGACGCCGGTGTTTGACGGCGCCAAGGAGGCCGATGTGAACAACGCGCTGAAACGCGCGGGCTTCAGCGAATCCGGTCAGTCGGTGCTGTTTGACGGCCGCACCGGCGAGCAGTTCGCGCGCCCGGTCACCGTCGGCATCAAGTACCTGCTGAAACTGCACCACCTGGTCGACGACAAGATCCACGCGCGTTCGACCGGGCCATACTCGCTTGTCACTCAGCAGCCGCTGGGTGGTAAAGCGCAGTTCGGCGGCCAGCGGTTCGGGGAAATGGAGGTCTGGGCGCTGGAAGCCTATGGCGCCGCCTATACCCTGCAGGAAATGTTGACCGTGAAATCGGACGACGTGGCCGGACGGACCAAGGTCTATGAAAGCATCGTCAAGGGCGAGGACAATTTCGAGGCGGGCGTTCCCGAGAGCTTTAACGTTCTGGTGAAAGAAGTCCGTGGCCTTGGCCTGAACATGGAACTCCTGGATGCGGAGGTCGAGGAATAACGGCGGGTCGATTTCCCCGCCCTGCGCGCTTCGGCGCAGGGCGGGGGAGCGTCCTGCCGCCCCACCATCCGCACGAATTTGAGGTATCAAAATGAACCAGGAACTGACAAACAACCCGTTCAACCCGCTGACCCCGCCCAAGGTCTTTGACGAAATCAAGGTCTCGCTGGCCAGCCCGGAACGGATCCTCTCGTGGTCCTACGGCGAGATCAAAAAGCCCGAAACCATCAACTATCGTACGTTCAAGCCCGAGCGTGACGGTCTGTTCTGCGCCCGTATCTTTGGCCCGATCAAGGACTACGAATGCCTGTGCGGCAAATATAAGCGCATGAAATATCGTGGCGTCGTCTGCGAGAAATGCGGCGTCGAGGTGACGCTGCAAAAGGTGCGTCGCGAGCGCATGGGCCATATCGAACTGGCCAGCCCGGTCGCACATATCTGGTTCCTCAAGTCGCTGCCCAGCCGCATCGGGTTGATGCTGGACATGACCCTGCGCGATCTGGAACGCGTGCTGTATTTCGAGAACTATGTGGTGATCGAACCCGGTCTGACCGATCTGACCTATGGCCAGATGATGACCGAAGAAGAATACATGGACGCCCAGGACGCCTATGGCATGGACGCCTTTACCGCCAATATCGGCGCCGAGGCGATCCGCGAGATGCTGTCGGCCATCGATCTTGAGCAAGAGGCCGAAACCCTGCGCGCCGATCTGAAAGAGGCGACCGGCGAGCTTAAGCCCAAGAAGATCATCAAGCGTCTGAAGGTGGTGGAATCCTTCCTGGAATCCGGCAACCGCCCGGAATGGATGGTGCTGACCGTGATCCCGGTCATTCCGCCGGAACTGCGCCCGCTGGTGCCGCTGGACGGCGGCCGCTTCGCGACCTCGGATCTGAACGATCTGTATCGCCGGGTGATCAACCGGAACAACCGCCTGAAACGTCTGATCGAACTGCGCGCGCCCGATATCATCGTGCGCAACGAAAAGCGGATGCTGCAGGAATCGGTGGATGCGCTGTTTGACAATGGCCGTCGCGGCCGTGTGATCACCGGCGCCAACAAGCGCCCGCTGAAATCGCTGTCGGACATGCTGAAAGGCAAGCAGGGCCGCTTCCGCCAGAACCTTTTGGGCAAGCGCGTCGATTTTTCCGGCCGGTCGGTCATCGTGACCGGCCCGGAACTGAAACTGCATCAATGCGGTCTGCCGAAAAAGATGGCCTTGGAACTGTTCAAGCCGTTCATCTACAGCCGGCTCGAGGCCAAGGGCCTGTCCAGCACGGTGAAACAGGCCAAGAAACTGGTCGAAAAGGAACGGCCCGAGGTCTGGGACATTCTGGACGAGGTGATCCGCGAACACCCGGTGATGCTGAACCGGGCGCCGACGCTGCACCGTCTGGGCATTCAGGCATTCGAACCGGTTCTGATCGAAGGCAAGGCGATCCAGCTGCACCCGCTGGTCTGTTCCGCCTTTAACGCCGACTTTGATGGCGACCAGATGGCCGTGCACGTGCCGCTGAGCCTTGAGGCGCAGCTGGAAGCGCGGGTTCTGATGATGTCGACGAACAACGTTCTGTCGCCGGCCAACGGCGCGCCGATCATCGTGCCGTCGCAGGATATGATCCTGGGTCTCTACTATGTCACGCTGGAACGCGAAGGCATGGTGGGCGAGGGCAAGATCTTTGGCTCGATCGACGAGGTCCAGCATGCGCTGGATGCGGGCGAAGTGCATCTGCACAGCAAGATCACCGCGCGCATCACCCAGATCGACGATGAAGGCAACGAGGTGCTCAAGCGCTTTGAAACCACGCCGGGCCGGGTGCGGTTGGGCGCGCTGCTGCCGCTGAACGCCAAGGCGCCCTTTGAGCTGGTCAACCGTTTGTTGCGCAAGAAAGAAGTGCAGCAGGTCATCGACACGGTCTATCGTTATTGCGGTCAGAAAGAGAGCGTCATCTTCTGCGACCAGATCATGACGATGGGTTTCCGCGAGGCCTTCAAGGCCGGTATCTCGTTCGGCAAGGACGACATGCTGATCCCGGACACCAAATGGCCGATCGTGGACGAAACCCGCGATCAGGTGAAGGATTTCGAGCAACAGTACATGGACGGCCTGATCACCCAGGGCGAAAAGTACAACAAGGTTGTCGATGCCTGGTCCAAGTGTAACGACCGGGTCACCGAGGCGATGATGGGCTCGATTTCGGCCACGACCCGCGACGATAACGGCGCCGAGCAGGAACCCAACAGCGTCTACATGATGGCGCATTCCGGTGCCCGTGGTTCGGTCACCCAGATGAAGCAGCTGGGCGGCATGCGCGGCCTGATGGCCAAGCCGAACGGCGATATCATCGAGACGCCGATCATCTCGAACTTCAAGGAAGGTCTGACCGTTCTTGAATACTTCAACTCGACCCACGGCGCGCGCAAGGGTCTGTCCGATACCGCACTGAAAACGGCGAACTCGGGTTACCTGACTCGCCGCCTGGTGGACGTGGCACAGGACTGCATCGTGCGCATGCACGATTGCGGCACCGAAACCGCGATTACCGCGGAACCGGCGGTCAATGACGGCGAGGTCGTCGCGACGCTGGGCGAGCGCGTGCTGGGCCGGGTGGCCGCCGAGGACATCCTGAAGCCGGGTACCGACGAGGTTCTGGTCGAAAAGGGCCAGATCATCGACGAGCGCATGGCGGACGCCATCGAGACGGCCGGCGTGGCGTCGGCGCGCATCCGCAGCCCGCTGACCTGCGAAGCGGAGGAAGGCGTTTGTGCCATGTGCTATGGCCGTGACCTGGCGCGCGGAACCCTGGTCAACCAGGGCGAAGCGGTGGGGATCATCGCGGCGCAGTCGATCGGCGAACCGGGCACGCAGCTGACGATGCGGACCTTCCACATCGGCGGCGTTGCGCAGGGCGGCCAGCAATCGTTCCTGGAAGCCAGCCAGGAAGGCACGATCGCGTTCGAGAACGCCCAGACGCTGGAAAACGCCAGTGGCGAGACCATGGTGATGGGCCGCAACATGAAGTTGCTGATCCAGGACAGCAACGGCGAGGAACGGGCCAGCCACAAGCTGAGCTATGGCTCTAAGCTGTTCGTCAAGGAAGGCGACAAGGTGGCCTTTGGCGATAAGCTGTTCGAATGGGACCCCTACACGCTGCCGATCATCGCGGAAAAGGCCGGGACGGCGAAATTCGTCGATCTGGTCAGCGGTATCGCCGTGCGCGACGAGACCGACGATGCCACCGGCATGACCCAGAAGATCGTGATCGACTGGCGCGCCGCGCCCAAGGGCAACGAGCTGAAGCCGGAAATCATTCTGGTGGACAGCGACGGCGAGCCGGTGCGCAATGATGCCGGCAACCCGGTGACCTATCCGATGTCGGTCGACGCGGTTCTGTCCATCGAGGACGGTTCCGAAGTCAAGGCCGGTGACGTGGTGGCGCGTATCCCGCGCGAAGGCTCCAAGACCAAGGACATCACCGGCGGTCTGCCGCGGGTGGCGGAGCTGTTCGAGGCGCGGCGCCCCAAGGATCACGCGATCATTGCCGAAATCGATGGGTATGTGCGCTTTGGCCGGGACTACAAGAACAAGCGCCGGATCAGCATCGAACCTGCGGACGAAACGCTGGAAACCTCGGAATACATGGTGCCCAAGGGCAAGCATATTCCGGTTCAGGAAGGCGACTTCATCCAGAAGGGCGACTATATCATGGACGGCAATCCGGCGCCGCATGACATCCTGTCCATCATGGGGGTCGAGGCGCTGGCCGATTACATGATCAACGAGGTGCAGGAGGTCTATCGCCTGCAGGGCGTGAAGATCAACGACAAGCACATCGAGGTGATCGTGCGCCAGATGCTGCAAAAGTGGGAGATCCAGGATTCCGGCGACACCACGCTGCTCAAGGGCGAGCATGTGGACAAGCAGGAATTCGATGCCGCCAACGAAAAGTCGATCGCCAAGGGCGGCCGTCCGGCCCAGGGCGAACCGATCCTGCTGGGCATCACCAAGGCCTCCCTGCAGACCCGCAGCTTTATCTCGGCCGCCTCGTTCCAGGAGACCACCCGCGTTCTGACCGAGGCGTCAGTGCAGGGCAAGAAGGACAAGCTGGTGGGGCTGAAGGAAAACGTCATCGTGGGCCGTCTGATCCCGGCCGGCACCGGGGGCGCGACGCAGCGGGTGCGCCGCATCGCGTCCGAGCGCGACAATGTGGTGATCGAAGCCCGTCGCGAAGAGGCCGAGGCTGCCGCGGCACTGGCCGCTCCGACCGAGGAGGACATCATCGGTGGCGACGTGTTCGGCAATCTGGTGGATACACCAGAAAGCCGCGACTGATCGCCTGACCCGATCCCAAGCGCAGGAGTTCCCGCATCGTCGTATGCGGGGGCTTGAGACCCAAGAACAGCGCCTGCCGGACTTTCCGGCAGGCGTTTGATTTTGTTTCCTATTGTTCTGCCGAGATCTGGTTGCCACGCGCGATTGCAGGAAACATGCGCTTGCATGCGTCTGCTTCTTCCGAGTTGGGAAACCGTCGCATACTGGGGTCATATCGTTTGCTTCGGGCTCCGTGCACAGCGGGTTGCAAGGGACTTGCCATGGGGGCCAAAGCCGCGCAGACAGGTTTCGGGGGAAACGGACATGCGCGCATTCGACAGGGCCGGGGGCAGACGCCCCTTTGCAGCAAAGCCAACCCTGGCGCGCCGCCGATGACGATGCGGAGGGCGGGATGACGCCGAATGCGCGTGGGGCGCTGTTGATGATGGCCAGCATGGCCGGGTTCACTCTGAACGACACCTGCATCAAGGCCACTGACGGGGCCCTGCCGCTGGCGCAGCTCTTGACGTTGCGCGGGGCCATGTCGACCCTGCTGATCTTTGGCCTGGCGCGCTATCTGGGGGTGTTGCGGTTTGATCTGTCGCGCCGCGACTGGCTGCTGGTCGGGCTGCGTTCGCTCAGCGAAACCGCCGCGGCCTATTTCTTTCTGACCGCCCTGTTGAACATGCCGCTGGCGAACGTCACAGCCATCCTGCAGGTCCTGCCGCTGACGGTGACTCTGGGGGCGGCGCTGTTCTTTGGCGATCCGGTCGGCTGGCGCCGGATGATGGCGATCGCCGTTGGTTTTGCCGGGATGCTGCTGATCGTGCGGCCGGGACCAAACGGGTTCAGCCCGGATGCGCTCTATGCGCTGGCAGCGGTGGTCTGCGTCACCGTGCGGGATCTGGCGACCCGGCGGATGTCGGTGGGCGTCTCGTCGATGTCGGTGACGCTGATCAGCTCGCTGACCGTATTTCTGTTCTTTGCCGTCGGCGCGCTGGGTGTTGACTGGCAGCCCGTGGACATGCGGCTTGGCTTGTTGCTGATCGGATCGTCCGTCTTCATCCTGGGCGCCTATCTGTTCAGCGTGATGGTAATGCGGGTGGGTGACGTGTCGGTGATCGCGCCTTTCCGCTATACCGGGCTGATCTGGGCGCTGGTGCTGGGCTGGCTGGCCTTTGGCGACTGGCCGGACGGGTTGACCCTGATCGGGGCCGGCATCGTCGTCGCCACCGGGGTCTTTACCTTGTATCGCGAACACAGGGCCGCGCGGGCCGCCGCCCGTGCGGCGGTCGCGTCCAGGGTTCAGTGTCCGTCACATCGGCGCTGAGAATACCCGCCGCACGTGGTCGCAGTCGATGCCATAGGTCATCTGGAACAACAACTCGCCATCCGCATCAAGCTGTTTCAGCGGCACCTGCCGGACCCGCGGCCCCTGACGCGAGTCGTTATAGTCGTTATGGCCGCGCAGCATCATGTTCTCGCCGCTGAACGTGACCGTGGGCATGCGTTTATGCACCGTGTGATGCCCGAAATTCATCACGCTCAGACGCACATCCGGGCGGAACATCAGGCCCAGACCGGCCGTCCAATAGGGTCTGTGGATCGCTTTCGCGGCAATCCCGGCCGCTCCGGGCCGAACAATGAAACCCTGGTTAAAGTCGATCGCGACGCACCGGTTGTCGCGCAACAGGCCGGTCACATGCTGCGCCGCCTCGCGCAGGTGGGGCACAAAGGAACAGGCCACCGCGTCGTCGTCATCCAGCCGGAACTGCAGGCAGGGTTCTTGACTGGGCTGGCGCACGGAATTGATCGCCGCCTGCATCACTTCGCGATGCCGCCCCGGCGGGTGCGATTGGATCACCGCCTGTGGAATATCCGCCACCAGGGCCTGCAATCGCTTGCGGTGATGCGCCGGCAGGCTGTCTCCGATCACGATCAGAAAGGTGAAATCCGGATCGAACTGCGCGCGGATCCCCGGCAGCGTGACGGTTTCGAAAAAGCGGAACCTTTCCTCGAGCCGCTCATGCGCGTAGAGAAAATCGATACGCTCTTGCAGGCTGTCATGCTGTATCTGAAACCCGCCCGTGCCGGGGTAGGAAAACCGGCAAATTCCAATGACCTGCATGCCCGACCTGTCCTGCTCCAGCGCCAAAATCCGGTGGCCGCAGTGTGGCAAAGGCGGTGGGGCATGGCAAGCGCCGCAGGCTGTTGACACCGGTTGCGACTCCCCATATACGCCCGCTATCTCGGCATTTGGGGGTCGCCCCGCTTGTCGTATCCATACTGTAGTGGTCACGATCCGGGCACCTGACGCTCCGATCCTCTGGATACCCACCGCGTCGTTCACCTCGGAATGGGAACGATTGCGGTTTTTGCGCTTGCGGACGCGTAAGTTGCGATGAATTTGAACCGCACGCACATGCGTGCAAGACACATGTGTTGCTGAGACGGGGAAAGAACCTGAATGCCAACGATCCAACAGCTGATCCGCAAGCCGCGGCAGCCTAAAATCAAACGCTCGAAATCCATGCATCTGCAGGAATGTCCGCAAAAGCGCGGCGTCTGCACGCGCGTCTATACCACCACGCCGAAAAAGCCGAACTCGGCCATGCGGAAAGTGGCCAAGGTGCGCCTGACCAACGGTTTCGAGGTGATCTCGTACATTCCCGGCGAAAGCCACAACCTGCAGGAGCACTCGGTGGTCCTGATCCGCGGCGGCCGTGTCAAGGACCTTCCCGGCGTGCGTTACCACATCCTGCGCGGTGTTCTGGATACCCAGGGCGTCAAAGACCGTAAGCAACGTCGTTCCAAATACGGCGCCAAGCGTCCCAAATAAGGAGAGAACGACATGTCACGTCGTCACGCCGCTGAAAAACGCGAAGTCCTGCCCGACGCCAAATTTGGCGACACGGTTCTGACCAAATTCATGAACAACCTGATGATCGACGGTAAAAAGTCGGTTGCCGAGCGCATCGTCTACAACGCGATGGACCGGATCGAGAGCAAGATCAAACGGTCGCCGCTGGAAGTGTTTCACGAGGCGCTGGAAAACATCCAGCCCAGCGTCGAAGTCCGGTCGCGCCGGGTTGGCGGTGCCACCTATCAGGTGCCCGTCGAAGTGCGCCCCGAGCGCCGCGAGGCGCTGGCGATCCGCTGGCTGATCAAGGCCAGCCGCGCCCGCAACGAACACACGATGGAAGAGCGCCTGGCCGGCGAATTGCTGGATGCTGTGCAATCCCGCGGTTCCGCCGTCAAAAAGCGCGAAGACACCCACAAGATGGCCGAGGCGAACAAAGCCTTTAGCCATTACCGCTGGTAACCCCTCAGAGGCTCAGATCCATGGCACGCGACTATCCGCTCGACCGCTACCGCAACTTCGGCATCATGGCCCATATCGATGCAGGCAAGACCACCTGCAGCGAACGGATCCTGTATTACACCGGCAAATCCCACAACATCGGTGAGGTGCACGACGGTGCGGCCACCATGGACTGGATGGAGCAGGAGCAGGAACGCGGCATCACCATCACCTCGGCTGCAACCACCACCTTCTGGGAGCGCACCGAAGACGGTGCAACCGCCGAGACGCCCAAGCACCGGATGAACATCATCGATACACCCGGCCACGTTGATTTCACCATCGAGGTCGAGCGGTCGCTGGCGGTTCTGGACGGCGCGGTCGCCGTGCTGGACGCCAATGCCGGTGTCGAGCCGCAGACCGAGACCGTGTGGCGTCAGGCAGACCGTTACAAGGTGCCGCGTATCGTGTTCGTCAACAAGATGGACAAGATCGGCGCCGACTTCTTCAACTGCGTGAAGATGATCAAGGACCGCACCGGTGCGATCCCCGCCCCGATCCAGATCCCGATCGGCGCCGAAAACGAGCTGGAAGGCATCGTCGACCTGGTCACCATGGAAGAGTGGGTCTGGGCCGGTGAAGACCTGGGCGCGTCCTGGGAAAAGCGTCCGATCCGCGATAGCCTCAAGGACACCGCCGACGAATGGCGCGCGACGCTGATCGAGACCGCCGTCGAAATGGACGACGACGCGATGGAGGCCTATCTGGAGGGCGAAGAGCCTGACGTGCCGACCTTGCGCCGCCTGATCCGTGCCGGCACCCTGGGCATCAAGTTCATCCCGGTTCTCTGTGGCTCGGCCTTCAAGAACAAGGGTGTGCAGCCGCTGTTGAACGCCGTGATCGACTATCTGCCCAGCCCGCTGGACGTCGTCGACTATATGGGCTTCAAGCCGGGTGACGAGACCGAGACCCGCGACATCGCCCGTCGGGCGGATGACGGCATGGCATTCTCGGCGCTGGCGTTCAAGATCATGAACGACCCGTTCGTCGGCTCGCTGACCTTTACCCGCATCTATTCCGGCACGCTGGAAAAGGGCGCGACCCTGCTGAACTCGACCAAGGGCAAGAAAGAGCGCGTCGGCCGGATGATGATGATGCACTCGAACAACCGGGAGGAAATCACCGAAGCCTTTGCCGGCGACATCATCGCGCTGGCCGGTCTCAAGGATACCACCACCGGGGACACGCTGTGCGCGGTCAACGATCCGGTGGTTCTGGAAACCATGACCTTCCCCGATCCGGTGATCGAGATTGCCGTCGAGCCCAAGACCAAGGCCGACCAGGAGAAGATGAGCCAGGGTCTGGCCCGTCTGGCCGCCGAAGACCCGTCCTTCCGCGTCGAGACCGATCTGGAAAGCGGTCAGACCATCATGAAGGGCATGGGCGAACTGCACCTGGACATCCTGGTGGATCGCCTCAAGCGCGAGTTCAAGGTCGAGGCAAATATCGGTGCGCCGCAGGTGGCCTATCGCGAGACCATCGGGCACGAGGTCGAGCACACCTATACCCACAAGAAACAATCCGGTGGGTCGGGTCAGTTCGCCGAGGTCAAGCTGATCATCACGCCGACCGAGCCGGGCGAGGGCTATTCCTTCGAAAGCCGCATCGTCGGCGGTGCCGTGCCCAAGGAATACATTCCGGGCGTGGAAAAAGGCATCAAATCGGTCATGGACAGCGGCCCGCTGGCCGGCTTCCCGGTGATCGACTTCAAGGTGGCGCTGATCGACGGCAAGTTCCATGACGTTGACTCCTCGGTGCTGGCCTTTGAGATCGCCGCCCGCATGTGCATGCGCGAAGGCATGCGCAAGGCCGGCGCCAAGATGCTGGAACCGATCATGAAGGTCGAGGTGGTGACCCCCGAGGATTACACCGGCGGCATCATCGGCGACCTGACCAGCCGCCGCGGTCAGGTGACGGGACAGGAAACCCGCGGCAACGCCATCGCCATCGACGCGATGGTGCCGCTGGCCAACATGTTCGGCTATATCAACACGCTGCGTTCGATGAGCTCGGGCCGGGCGAACTTTACCATGCAGTTCGACCATTACGATCCGGTGCCGCAGAACATCAGCGACGAGATCCAGGCCAAATACGCATAACCGGGTGGCGGGGTGAACCCCGCCCTACCCACCAACTGTAGGGCGGGGCCTCCCCGCCATCCGAAAGAGAAAAAGGAGACCTGTCATGGGTAAGGAAAAGTTTGAGCG